>JAHFSN010000131.1 GCA_023265735.1 Spirochaetaceae bacterium
TGGGCTAAGGTCCGACCGAACTACGACTTTTCGAGGAGGTAGAGGTACTCTCTCACGTGGAGATTCCGGCCCCGGAGGTTGCGGCTTCCACGAAAGGTATTGTACCGGGTTTGAAGGACTTCCAGGGCGCCGTGGTGCCGGAGCAGGGCCTCCATCTGGGCCTGGGGAATGAATCCTTCGGAGTTGAACGAGATCATGAGGAACCGGGCATTGAGGTTCTCCACCAGGTCGCCGAGGGAGTCGAGGGCCCAGGCCTTGCGGTTGTAGGACGACCTGTTCCAACCGGCGGGAATGCCCGAGACCAGGGAGATCTCGGTGGGTTCCTGGTAGTCGGCCAGCAAGTTGAGCATGAAGTAGTTGGAGCCGTAGGGGTGCTGGTTGTACGGGGGGTCGAGATACGCGAGGTCGACGCCGCCGATGCGGCGGACCAGGGCATTGGCATCTTCGCGGTACACTTCAAAGGGACACTCGAACGAACTGAAGAGGGGGAAGGGCACCTCGATGGGGGCCAAAATCCGCGACAGGGCGTCGCCTTTGCGTCCCCCAAACTTGCCTCGTCCGGTGCCCGAGTCCTTGTAGAACCCCTTGAAGACCCCGGCGGTGTTCGCGTGGATGGAGGCCTGGGAGAGGAGGGGCCCCAAGAGGTACGGCTGAAGGTGGGGAGCCAGTTCGGAGATCCACTGGCGGGCCGTATCGAGGTAGCGGGCGTTCCGGGCGGTGTAGAAGACCCTCTCTCCCCTCTGGATGGCCGTGTCGTCCGAAGGGGCGTAGAGCCGCTGGACAAAGCCCTCTCGGGGGGGCTTTGTCGCCAAGTCTTCCGAAAATCGGCGGTGCAGGTCACGCAGCTCGGCGAGGGGAAGTTCAGACGGGTTGGCCAGATAGCAGAGGTTGATGATCTGGGAGTACCGTTCCAGGTCGTTGGCGATGAGCCGGGACGAGAACTGTTTCAGGTACCTCGCCACCACCCCCGAACCCGAAAACACGTCGAAGGTAGAAATCTTGGTTTGGCCCAAACGGGTGAGGACCCGCCGCAGACCCTTGCTGACGAAATCGAGGAGGGCCCGTTTATTTCCAAGGTAGGTGATCAACTGCTGGGAGAGATAGTCTGGGTTTTCCACCGGCTCACCACGTCTCGAAAGGGTTGGGTCCGGGGGGATCGGAGGACCACACGTTCCATTCCGCCACCCCGGGGTCGGCCACGAACGCTGCGGTGGTGGCAAAGGTTCGTCCCACGTCCTGGTCCTCGGTCCACCGGGCTCGGGCGGCATCGCGCCCCAGGAGCGACGGTCCGGGAGTCCGTCCGGGGGAGAAGGCCCGGCGTACCGCCTCTGCCAAGCGTCCGTTCTTTTCCCGCGAGGGGAACCAGGACGAATGGGGAGACGCGACCAGGCGGTCAACGGCGGTCAGCAGGGCGTAGTAGGCGGCTGACCGGGGATGGGGCGCCCGCGGGCTGGCCTCCCAAAAGACCTCGACCACGCTCTCGTAGAGCCTGTCAAACTGCCGGGCCTCGGGGCCGGACTCGGGGTGCCCCGTCCACCGCCTGAGGCGGTTGCCGTCGACCGTGTCGGGCAGGAGGAACCGCAGGGCGGGAAGGATCTGTCCGACGAGGGGGGACTCTGTTTGCGACAGGAGCGCCTCCAGGTGTGCCGCCGTGAGCCGTCCTCCGACGACCTCGGGGTCCAACGAAGGAACCCGGGGTTCCACAGTGTCGGGCCAAGGACTCCGGTCGGGGAGCCAGGCGTCCCCGGGGCGGGATCTCTTCCACCGGGCCCCCAGGGTCCACCGGGCGACTTCGCCCCGGAAATCCACCGCGGCCACGTCGAGGCAGGCCGAACCCAGACCCCTTGTCTTCTCGGCGAGGGGGATCGAAGTGGCCTCCTCCAACGTCAGCAGGGCTTGGAGCGTGCCCGTCCGGCCCGCCCCGACCCACCGGCCGCCCAGGGTGGTCCCCCAGGGGCCATCCTCGATCCTCAGGGCGACGATATCGTCGACCACGGGGGTGGTCTGCCAGGCCAGCCACCGGGTTTTCCCGGCGAGAAAGCCGGGGTGGCCCGGACGGCTCAGGCCTCGGACCGACCCGTCCGGGGTTTCGATGTGAACGGCCAGGAAAGGCTCAGGGGCGTCGGTGACGAACGAGCCTGCCAGAAGGGGGCGTCCGGCCAGGGATTGGGAGGGGGGAACGATCCAGTCCTTCCCCCTTCGAAATCGCACCAGGTTTCCGATCAGGCGGCGGGCGTCGGCGGACAGTCCCAGGCGCCCATCGAGGTCCGTCCAGAGGCTTCGGTCGGGTTCGGGGCCCAGGTGGGGCCAAAGGTCCAGAATTTGAGACCAGTCAAGGCCCGAGGGAAGGGTCCCCAGCAAGAACTCGATCTGCGGGGCCCGGGTCTCCCACCATTCGAGGAAGCCCAGGGTCCTGACGAGGAGATGGCAGTCCTCGGGAGTCCAGGGGGTCGAGCCAAACCGCGACGGCTGGTTGAACCCCTGGACGTAGGCCTCGACCCGGGCCCGGTGGGCGCCCGTCAAACCCGCCGTCTCCGCAGCGAGGTCGGCGTCGGTGGCCCACCTGCGCACGAAGGCGTCGAGTTCGGCCCGGGCCGAGGAGGCCCGTCCCTTGGCGGCGACGTTTCCCCTCCAAAAGGACCGGCAGAACAACGCTTCGTCTGGTCGCTGGCGGGCATGCCACCAACCCAGGGCCCAATCGGCCGCCAAGGGAGACGTGGCTTCGACCCGCAAATGGGTGGACAGGCCTTCAAGGTGGACCTCTCCATAGGGGGAATGGAGGAAGTGGTGTCGCGCCATGGCCCCCAGTGTACTACATCTCGAGGACGATCTTGCCCTTCATTCCGCCGGCCTCGATCTTTCGATGGGCGTCGGCCACCCGTTCCAAGGGGAACCGGCTGTCGATGAGCGGACGGATCTGGCCGCGCTGGGCCAGGAGGGCCAGGGTCTGGATCTTGGTCTGGGTCCTCTCCATGAATCCGAAGTAGAGGGTCTGGTTGCGGATCTGCATGCCGTTGATGCTTCCTGCCACGTCGGCGATGGTCGAGAGCTTGCCGTAGGACCGGACGCAGGAGATGGACCGGGTCACGGTGTCGCCGCCGACCGTATCGTAGGCCGCGTCGGCGCCCCGGCCTCCGGTCAGACGGTTGACTTCATCCTCAAACTTCACCGATCGGTAGTCGATGACTTCGTCGGCTCCCAGGCTGCGGATCAGAGCTTCGTTTTCCTTTCGTCCCGTGGCGAGGACCCGGGCCCCGGCGGCTTTGGCGAGCTGGACCGCGAAGGCGCCGACCCCTCCCGCCCCGGCGTGGACCAGGACCGTGTCGCCCGGTTTGGTCTGGAAGAAGGTGACGATGGTGTCGTAGGCCGTGATGGCCGCCAGGGGGAGGCTCGCCGCTTCGGCAAACGTGAGGTTGGCGGGTTTCTTGGCCACGATGTCGGCGTCTTCCACATGGTAGTCGGCGTAGGTGCCCTGGCGTCCAAAGATCCGGGCGCTGTAGAACACTTCGTCACCGGCCTTCAGGTGGTCAACGCGGTTGCCCACTGCCTCGACCACTCCGGCAGCGTCGTAGCCCAGGATGGCGGGAAGGGGAAGCCGCGCCCAGTTGCTGGGCGATTGACGGATCTTGAAGTCGACGGGGTTGATGCTGGCCGCTTTGACCTTGACCAGCACCTGGTGGGGGGCCGGTTCGGGTTGGGGAATGTCTGCCAATTCAAACTTTTCGGGTCCGCCAAACTCGCGGATGATCATCGCTCTCATAGGGAATCTCCTAACGGTTAAGGATAGGGTTCCGGGTCCCAGAAGGAAAGAAAAAAGGCGCCGAACCGTGGGACGATCCGGCGCCTCGGGGAGACGATGGTCAGATCAGGTCGCGGCCAGGGCCTGGTCCAGGTCGGCCAGGATGTCGTCGATGTTTTCCAGGCCAATGGACAGCCGCACCAGTTCAGGCGGGAGGCCGCCGGCCTTCTGCTGCTCTTCGGTCAACTGGCTGTGGCTGGTGCTGGCAGGGTGGAGGGCCAGGCTCTTGGCGTCGCCCACGTTGGCCAGGTGGCTGAACAGCTTGAGGCTGTCGATAAACTTCTCGCCGCCGGCCCTGCCGGACTTGACGCCGAAGACCACGACCCCGCCGAAGCCGTTCTTGAGGTATTTGGAGGCCACCTTATGGGTGGGATCTTTCTTGAGTCCAGGGTAGCGAACCCACGCCACCTTGGAGTGCTTCTCCAGCCATTCGGCCACTTTGAGGGTGTTTTCCGAGTGGCGGAGGACCCGGAGGTTGAGAGTTTCCAGGCCTTGGAGGAAGATCCAGGCCGAATCGGGGGACAGGCTGGCTCCCAGGTTGCGCAAAGGAACGGTCCGGAACCGGAGGGCGAAGGCAATGGGCTTCAGGGGGGCCGGAAGATCATGGGCCCAGCGCAGGCCGTGGTAGTTCTTGTCAGGCCGGTTGAACTGCTCGAACTTCGGGTCGGTCCAATCGAAGTTGCCGGCGTCGGTGACGATGCCTCCGATGGCCGTGCCGTGGCCGCCGATCCACTTGGTTAGGGAGTTGATGACGATGTTGGCCCCATGTTCGATGGCCTTGAACAGCACCGGCGTGGTGAACGTGGCGTCGACCACAAAGGGGAGCTTGTGCTTCTTGGCAATGGCCGCGATGGCGTCGAAATCGGCTACGTCGAGGGCCGGGTTGCCCTGGGACTCCACATAGATGAGCTTGGTGTTGGGCTGGATAGCCTTCTCAAAGTTGGCCGGGTTGGTGACGTCGACAAAGGTGGTGGTGATGCCGAAATCGGGGAGGATGGCGTCAAACTGGGTGTAGGTGCCCCCGTAAAGGTTGGACGCGGACACAATGTGGTCGCCCTGCTTGGCGATGGTGATGATGGTGTTGAAGATGGCCGCGGTGCCGGAAGCGACGGCCACGGAAGCGGCTCCGCCTTCGAGGACCGTGATCCTGTCCTCCAGGATGCCCGTCGTGGGGTTGCCCAGGCGGGTGTAGATGTTACCCAGCTCCCGCAGACCAAAGAGGTCGGCGGCCTGCTTGGCGCTGTTGAACACGAAGCTCGAGGTTCGATGAATTGCGACGCCGCGGCTGCGTTCTGTGGGGTCGGGCTTCTGACCCGCATGGATCAGATTCGTTTCGAAGGCGGGGGATTTGGCCATGTTTGACTCCGGGAACTGGAATGAATCTACCAATGCAGTAGATTAAGTCAACAATAGGAGCCTCTCGTGCTTCTGTCAAGGGCCAAAGGCACAATCGCGAACCTTTCGACTACAGGAGAAGGGAGGCGGTCCCCCCGGCCAACGAGAGGGCCCGGATTTCTCCGGGGACGGTTCGCAGGGCGGCGGCACTACGGATGCCGTGGGCGCACACCAGCACGTAGGTCCGTTGGGGGTTCCACTCGGGGCGGCTTTGTGACCACTTCGTCCAGGGAAAATGGACGACCACGCTCCCCTGGGCCTCGAAAAAGGCCCATTCTTCGGGAAGGATCTCCTCGGGTTCCCGGATGTCGACCACCACGGTCCGGTCGACCGGGGCAATGGCGTCCCAGGGGGCCTCGGTCGGGGGGAGGTCCAGCCACGACCAATCACCCCGGGCGTGGCCGCAGGAACACTGGGGGTCGGGTTTCCATTTGAGGCGTCGGGGCGTCCAGTCGGCGGCGTCGACGATCCAGGTAGAGCAGGCCTCGGGACCCTCGAGACCCAGCAGGAGTCTGAGGGCGGCCAGGGCCTGGAAGTTCCCCGCCACCCCCGCCAGGGCCCCGGCCACGCCCACGTCGGCGCAGACGCCCACGCAGCCGTCTTCGGGGGCCTGGGGCCACAGGCAGCGCCAGCATCCCGGTTCGTTTCGCTGGAAGGGGAAGGCCGTCACCTGGGCTTCCCATTGGTAGACGGCGCCCATGACCAGGGGTTTTCCCGCCGCCCGGCAGGCGTCGTGGACGAGAAACTTGGTGACGAAGTTGTCGGTGCCGTCGACGACGAGGTCTGCGGCTTCGACGAGGGGACGGACGTTGCGAGAGTCCACCCGAACCCTTCGGGGATCAAGGTCGATCCAAGGGTTGGCCCCCCGGAGGGCGGCGGCGGCGGCGTCCACCTTGGGGAGCCCCACGTCGTCCACGCCGAAGAGGGTCTGCCGGGGCAAGTTGGAGACCTCGACCGCGTCAGGGTCGCAAAACACCAGGCGTCCGACCCCTGACCGGGCCAGGGCCGAAAGGACAGGGCACCCCAGTCCCCCGACGCCGACCACCAGAACCGTCGCTTGGGCCAGCTTCTTCTGCCCTTCGGGACCCCAGCCGGGGACCCTCAGCTGCCGGTCGTAGTAGTCCCGTGGTGACACATCACCCATTCGGAGTCTCCTTCCCGGTAGTGCTCGCGTTTCCAGATGGGAACCCTGGACTTGATCTGGTCGATGATCC
>JAHFSN010000132.1 GCA_023265735.1 Spirochaetaceae bacterium
GGCCCCCGACCGGGCGAGGTCGGCGGCCAGGTTCTCCTCGCCCGGGGAGAGCTGCCTGGAGGCCAGGAACCGCGACTCGTCCAGGGACAGCCGGAACGGCTCCAGCTCGGGGTATCGCTTGAGAAACCCTTTGGTGGAGAGGCCCGAGGCCGCCCACACCGACCGGAACTGGACCGCGGCGTCGTGGAGGGGAAGCAGGAGCTCGTCGTTGAGCACCAGCTGCTTCTGGGCCTCCTCGTCCCGGGTGTTCACCGAGGACATGAGGTAAGCGTAGGAACCCAGCTGTTCGGCCAGGGCGTCGGCCCTGTCCAGGAGCGGCAGAATCTGCGCCAGGGTTTCCCGCTGCGGGGTCTTTTTCGAGGGAAATGCCTTCAGCAGACCCAAAACTTTCGTCGAGATTTTGGCCAAGGATTTCTGATCTTTCTGATACCGGCGGTCGGAAAATCCCTCGTAAAGGGACGATGTGTCCCACTCAGGAATGGCATTCATGTCTTCCCACTCTAGAGGGAAGTGGGTCGGGAATCAAGCCGCGTCTGCTGTGGTACACTGGGGCCATGACCGTCGACGACGCGCTCTTCCGGGATGAATTCCTGCCCCTGTTCCGTCAGCTCATTCGCAATGCCTGCGTGAACACGGGAGAGGCGGCCTCGGGCCACGAAGACGACAGCGTGGCGACCCTCACACAGTATTTCGCCGGCAAGGGCCTCCAGGGACAGGTGTTCCACGCCCAGCCGGGCCGGGGCAACCTCCTCATCCGGGTTCCCGGGTCCGACCCCGGTGCCCCCAGCCTCATGTTCATGGGCCACCTCGACGTGGTCCCCGCCCAGGCTTCCGATTGGTCCGCCGACCCGTTTGCGGCCGAGGTGAAGGACGGCCAGGTCTGGGGCCGGGGGGCCGTCGACATGCTCTGCTGGACCGCGGCCCAGGCGGTGGGGTTCGCCGAGGCCGTCCGCCGAGCCCCGGGGGGCCGCTACGCGGGCGACCTCGTGTTCCTGGCCCTGGCCGACGAGGAAGCCTCGGGCCGCTGGGGCGCCCAGTTTCTTACCGAGCAGCACTGGGACGAGGTGAAGGCCGACTACATGGTCACCGAACTCGGAGGCTTCTTCATTGACACCGACCGGGGCCCCGCGGCCTTCTGCACCGTGGGAGAGAAGGGTGTGGCCTGGGTCAAGCTGACGGCTCGGGGGACCCCCGGACACGGTTCGATGCCCTACGGGGCCGACAACGCGGCCCTGAAGATCGCCGAGGCGGCCCGTCGCCTGGGGCGGCTGAAACTTCCCCTCAGGGCCTCGGGGCCCTACCGCAAGATGGCCGCCGCCATGGCCCGGGGGGCCTGGGAGCGGTGGGCCCTGACCTCGGGTTGGGGCGAGGCTTGGGCCCTGGGGCGTTTGCTGGCCCGCAATCCCGGCATGGCCAGGTTCCTCCACACCGCGGGCCGGACCACCGTGTCACCCAACGTCGTCCACGCCGGCGCCAAGGTCAACATCGTGGCCGACCGAGCCGAGCTCCTGGTCGACTGCCGGCCCCTCCCGGGGACGACCCGAGAAGCCCTCGAGTCGCTGATCCGGCGCGCCCTCGGGCCGCGGCTCTCGGCCCAGGTGGAGTTCGAGGTCACCGACTGGTTCCCGTCAAACATTTCCGGCACCGATAACGCCCTGCACCGGGCCATCGACAGCCTCTTTCGGGACGCCCATCCCGACTCCCGGCTGGTGGACCTGTTCATCGGCGGCGTCACCGACGGGCGGTTCTGGCGGGCCAAGGGAACCACGGTGTACGGGTTCTCTCTCTTCTCGAAGGCGTTGACCATGGACGCCTACGGACAGCGGATCCACGGCATCGACGAGAGGATCGACCTCGAAAGTCTGGCCCTGGGAGTGGGCTTCTTCCGGGATCTTCCGTCGCGCTTCTGGGGGTGACTCCAGACCCCCGGCCTTGCTTAACGGTGGACCGATCGCTACAATCTTGCCATGGAAAAGAAAACCATCCTCACCGGCGACCGTCCCACGGGCAAGTTGCACCTGGGTCATTATGTCGGTTCGCTTGCGAACCGCGTTCGCCTGCAGGACGAATATCGGTGCTTCTTCATCCTTGCCGACCTCCATACCCTCACGACCAAACCGACCAAAGAGGATATCGAGAAGATCGCCGACAACGCCCGGGAGATGGTCCTCGACTACCTGGCTTGCGGCATCGATCCGGCCCGGTCGTCCATTTACCTTCAGTCGGCCGTTCCGGAAATCTACGAGCTGAACCTCCTCTTTGAAAATCTGATCACGGTGCCCCGGCTCCAACGGGTACCCTCACTCAAGGACATGGCCCAGAACGCGGGCATCGAAGAGATGCCCCTGGGACTGCTGGGCTACCCCGTGCTCCAGGCCGCCGACATCCTCCTTCCCCGGGCCCACCTCGTCCCCGTGGGCAAGGACAACGAAAGCCACGTCGAGGTCACCCGGGAAATCGCCAAGCGGTTCAATTACCTGTACGGGGAAGTCTTCCCGGTGCCCGATGTCCTGGTCGGCGACGTGCCAACCCTGGTGGGCACCGACGGCAAGGCCAAGATGAGCAAGAGCCTGGGCAACGTCATCTTCCTTAGCGACGACGCCAAATCCGTTGAGAAGAAGGTGGGCGGCATGTACACCGACCCCAACCGCATCAGCGCCGACGTCCCCGGTACCGTCGAGGGAAACCCCGTATTCGACTATCACGCCATCTTCAACACCAACAAGGCCGAGGTGGAAGACCTCAAGACCCGCTACCGGGCCGGGAAGGTGGGCGACGTCGAGGTCAAGCAGAAGCTGGCCAAGGCCATCAATACCTTCTTGGATCCCTTTCGCGAACGGCGGGAGAAATACGTCTCCCAGGCCGGTTACGTGGACGAAGTGATCTGGGACGGGACCCAGGCCATGCGGATCGAGGCCCGGCTCACCCTGGCCGAAGTGCGCAAGGCCATGGGCCTCGCCTCGGTGTGGAACCGCATTTCGCGCAAGGCCGAGGACGTGAAGAAGAAGCGCGAAAAGGCCGGGGTGACCGGGGCATGAAACTCGACGCTGTCATCTTCGACCTCGACGGAACTCTGATCGACAGCGAGCCCAACTACTGGGAGGCAGACCGCCAGTTTGTGGAGCGCTTCGGCGGTACCTACGACGAGGAATTTCGCGACGAATGCGTGGGCATGGGGTCGAAGAACTTTGTCCTCATGATCAAGGAGAAGTTCAGCCTGACCCAGAGCGTCGAGGAGCTTCTCGAACTGAAGAACAAGCTGTACCTCGATGTGGCCCAGGGACGAACCCAGGCGTTTCCCGAGATGGTGAAGCTCCTGAAGGGGTTCGCGGTCCAAGGCATGCCCATGGCGGTGGCCTCCGAGTCGTCGGTGTCCCTCATCGAACTGTCCCTCAAAGAGACGGGTCTCCGGGACTACTTTGGACCGCACCTGTACTCCTCGGAAATGGTCGCCCGGTCCAAGCCCTTCCCCGATGTTCTCCTCCACGCCGCGAAGAAGCTGGGGGTGCTTCCCCACGACGTCCTGGTCTTCGAAGACTCCCAGCATGGTGTCGAAGCAGCCAAGGCAGCCAGGATGAAGGTCTGCGCCGTTCCCCACGCCTGGACCCCGAAGAACAGGGCTTCCCTCGTCAAGGCCGACCTTCTCTTTAAGAAGGGCATGGCCGAGTTCACCGCCGAGGCCGTCCTGGACTGGATCGACACCACCTACTGCCAATGCGCCGATTGCACGCTGTATGAGCTAGGCCGCTGCAACGACTGAGCTAGGCTTGGATCTCGCCCTTCTGGCTTCGTCTCGGGCGCGTGCGGGGCTCGGCGTGCACACAGCACGCCTGTGCTCCGTGCGCTTCCTCGACTTTGCCACAAGGGCGATCTCCGGCGCCTAGCGTTATACAGGGCCTCGCGTTGCTCGCCGTCTGTCACTCAGCAGATTCCTCGGCTTGGCGCACCATCGTCGTGAGCCAGTCTAGCAGCCAGGCTTCGCCGGGTTTGTCGTTGCCCCTCACCTCGGCGAGGATACGGAAGACCGGTTCGGTGCCGCTGCCCCGCATCCATAGGCAGGCGGCGGGGGTTCCCTTGGCATCGAGGAGGCGGATCTTCACGCCTCCGGTCTGTCGGCCTGACCGGAAGGACGGCCCGATACCGGGCTTCTCGGCGGTGCCTTCGTAGTTGACCTCGTCCCAGGATTCCACCCCGAAACGGGCCCTGAGCTCGTCCTGGCGCTGGGGCCATTCGGTGGCCCAGAGCTTCTCAAATTTCGCTTTGAGGGCTCCGTGGTCCGAGGTTTGCACCTTGAGGATGGCCCTGTCGTCGGACGTGGGGGTGGTCGTCCACCGGGGGAGGGCGGCCAGGATGTCGGCGACCCCAAAGTCGGGTCGGTAGGCCTCGGGCTGGCCGGACTTCTGGCACCAAAGCTCGAACAGCCCGGGCTTTCCGGGGGTCGACCGAAGGCAAAGCAGCTTCAGCAGGCTTCCAAGGGTGCTCAGGGGGTCGCGGACCGACCCCGGATGGGTGATGTTTCCCCCATTCGATCCTTCCCCCAGGATGCGGACCGTCCAGCCGTCCTGGCGGAGCTGCCGGGCCCGGCCCACGACGTTGGCCTCTCCCACTTCGGCCCGGAAGACCTGGGCCCCCAGGGCCTCGGCGATGGCGTCGATGCGCAGGGACGTCGGATCGTTGCAGACGACAGCCACCAGGGGACCCGCCGCCCCGTAGTACCAGAGGCCCGCCAGCTCCGAGAGCACGCAGAGGGCAAAGACTTCCTGGGCTTCCAGAATCTTCGCGCCCTGGGCGGGGTCGAGGTAGACCACGTTGCCCCGGTCGCCGTCGCAATCGGGCACGTACCCCAGACAGAACCCCGGTTCCTGACGCCAGGCCCCGTCTAGCTCGCGCCGGCACAGGTCAAGAGACGCTCCCTCGGGGACGATGCGATGGACGATTTGCCGGGGCCGGCCGTTGACGACCTTGACCCGGCAGCCCAAGGAACCGAGCCAGTCCTCGTCGATGCTGAGGCCCCGGGCCGATCCGTTGAGCTCGCCCACGATCCCCAGGCCCGTGGTCCTGACCAGGGCGGCGAGGGCGGCCTTCCGGGCCGTCTGGAGGTGGGGGTCGGAGGTTAGGGTGAGGATCTCGTCGCAGAGGCCCGCGTAGGCCTGGGCGGCCTGCCGCTTGGCCTCGGGCATCGCCTCCAGCACGGCGGCCATGGCGGCCTCGGGCGCATTTCGAAAGAGGTCTCCCCATTCGGCCACCTGAGCCGGAAGGGCGGCGGACCTTCGAAACCGCGCGATGAGGTCGGCAGACGCGGCGCCGCCCACCACGCCGCCGTCCCCCAGGCCCAGTTTGACGCCGTTGTGGCCAAGGGGATTGTGACTGGCCGAGACGTAGATGAAGCCGTCGTGGATCCCCGACTTCTGGACCCACGCCATGATCTCGGGAGCGGCGACGATACCCAGGTAGTCGACACGAATTCCCCGGGAGAGGAGGACCCGGACCATGCCGTCGGCGAGGACGGGTCCTGTGAACCGGGCATCGAGGCCGACGGCTACCCGGAGGACGGGTTTGTCGGAGAGGCCCCTCAAGAACGAGGCAAAGGTTTCCGCGATGCCGCACGCCAGGAGCCTGTCGGCGTCGGCGACACGGTCGGACGAGCTCTCTTCGCCTCCGGCCGCGAACACCTTCCTCCAGCCCGACGCCGAGAGAATCATGGACCTCAGGGCCTCGGCGAGGTCGGCTTCCGGGACGAACGCCCAGGGGGCGGGGGACGCACCGGGGTAGGTAAAATCCGTGTGAGGGTCGGTCCAAAGGGGGGGCATGGGTACTCCTGGCGCTAGACTACCGGTTCTCCGAAGGCCTTTCAAGGACGGGGTGCCTCCTCCCGGCCGTTCTCTCCCGGGGCCCGGGTGTGGTAGCATACTCCCCTGAGAATGGAAGCCCGACGGGAGTCGGTGCCCTAAGGATGGGGACTTGTCTTTGAACTGGGTGGAAATCAATACGGTCCTCGAGGAAGCGTCGCTGACAGGCACGTTCCTGCAGAATGTTCGCCAGGCTGACTACCATCACCTGTACTTTGAGTTCTACAGCCCCGGCCGGCCCCGCCAGGTCCTGGTGTGCTTGGCACCCCAGAAGACCAGGCTCCACGAGGTCGTGCGGCGGCCGCCCACCCTGGTCCGGCCCCCGCGCTTCGTCGAGTTCCTGAGGGCTCGGCTGGTCGGTGCCGTGGTCGTCGAGGCCCGGCAGCTGGGCCGAGACCGGCTCATCCTCTGGCGTTTAGGGACCAAGGAGGGAGTCTTCGACCTGTGGATCCGGCTGTGGGGCGGGGCGGCCAACCTTCTGGTCACCGATCAGAGCCACACCGTCCTGGAAGCGGCCTTCCGGCGTCCAGCCAGCGGCGAGGTGACCGGCGGC
>JAHFSN010000133.1 GCA_023265735.1 Spirochaetaceae bacterium
AGGCCCTGGGCCGCCGCCTCCTCGTACCCCGAGGTGCCGTTGGTCTGGCCGGCCACGAAGAGGTTGGCAATGATCTTGGATTCCAGGCTCGCCTTGAGCTGGATGGGGTCGAGGTAGTCATACTCGACGGCGTATCCCGGGCGGACGATGATGGCGTTCTGCAGGCCGGGAATCGAGTGGATGAAGTCTTCCTGCACGTCTTCGGGCATGGAGCTAGAGATACCGTTGAGGTACATCTCCTCGGTACCGGCGCCCTCGGGCTCAATGAAGACCTGGTGACGGTCCCGGTCGGGGAACTTGACCACCTTGTCTTCGATGCTGGGGCAGTATCGGGGTCCGTTGCCCACGATCTTGCCGCTGTAGAGGGGCGACCGGTGCAGGTTGTCCATCAGCACCTGATGGGTGGTCTCGTTGGTGTAGGTGATGTAGCAGGGAAGCTGCTGGCGGTCGATGGTGAGCTGGGCGAAGCTGAAGGGGACGATGTCGTCGTCGCCAAACTGGGCCTCCATCTGGCTGAAGTCGAGGCTGGAACGCAGCACCCGGGCCGGGGTCCCCGTCTTCAGACGGCCGACCTTGAAACCCTTCTCGCGAAGGGTCACGTCGAGGCCGTACGAAGCGGGTTCCGAAAGCCGTCCGCCGGGGGCGTTGTACTCGCCGATGAAGATCTTGCCGTTGAGGAAGGTGCCCGTGGTCAGGACGACCACCCGGGCCGAGAATCGTCGTCCCCGGGCCGTGACCACGCCGGTAACCGTCGTCCCCCGGGTGTCGTACTGAAGGTCGGTGACCGTGTCCATGAAGCAGACGAGGTTCTTCTGCAGTTCGAGGGTCTTCTTGGCCAGGGCGGCGTAGGCGGCCTTGTCGGCCTGGGCCCGGGGGGCCTGGACCGCGGGTCCGCGGCTGCGGTTGAGGACCCGAAACTGAATCATGGTGGCGTCGATAAGCCGGCCCATCTCGCCGCCCAGGGCGTCGATCTCGCGGACCATGTTGCCCTTGGCCAGACCGCCCACCGCGGGGTTGCAGCTCATGCGGCCAATGGTGTCCAGGCTCTGGGTCACCATCAGGGTACGGAAATCCAGGCGGCTCAGGGCCAGGGCGGCCTCGATGCCCGCGTGGCCGCCACCGATCACAATCGCGTCAAAATCCAAGGCAAAACCTCACCCGGGCAATATAAGGGATTTTTGGTCAGGAATACCAGGGGGCTCTCCCCAGGGCGGCCGTCGTAGGACCAGAAAGTCAGTGGCACGGACGTGTCCCATAGTCGATACTTCCAACTAAGGAGGGGGGACCAGGAGTGGAAGATGCCCAGGGCGGCCTGATAGCCGATTCCTCACCGCAGGCCATCGTCAGCGCACGAACTTTTACGCCCGTCACCGCCAAGTTCCTGCTGGAGAACTGGGCCAGGCTGCAGGAGGTATCGGCACCGGTCTTTGAGATCAAGGCCCGGGTCGATGACGACTTCTACGTTGGTCCGGCCGACCTGGCGGACCTTCAGGCGCTGTCCGAATCCGGCGACCGACAGAACTATGTGGTTCCGACGCATTGGCTGGCCCCCAACAAATCGGCCCAGGTTTCCCTAGGGTGGGACCGGGACCCCTTCTTTGTCCGCTGGCGGGCCCTTCTAGAAATGATGCCCGAGGAGCGGGTGAAGAATTTCCGCCAGAAACGCCTCGAGTTTGAAACCAAGATCCGGGAAGAACGAGATCCCGTGGCCCGGGCAAAACTCATCGCTGCGGTCACCGAGACAGCGTTCCTGGTCAACAAGGCGTGCATGAGCCTCGAGAAGACCCGTCTGGACCAGGTCGACCACGACCTGGTCCACGAAACCATCCTGGTGATCCAGTCTGTGCTCTCGACCATCGAAGAGTCCCAGCTCGCTTCGTCGCTGCTGCTCACCCTCAGGTCGCTGTCGACGGGGCAAACCGTCGACCACGTAGTCAGGGTCTTTGCCACGGCGTCCGCCTTCCTCCTCTACCTGCGAAAGCTCCACTCGAATCACCTCGTGGCCCGCATGCGCTCGACCTTTGCCCAGGTGTACAAACCCTACTACCGGCGACTCCTCCCCCGGGTGTCCGACGGAGCCCTCACCGCCGACAACCTCGTACGGCTGAGAGGAATCTCGATGGACGAGGTCCGCGAATTCTCCCTGGGCATCCTCCTCCACGACCTAGGCAAGACTATGGACTTGGCGTATTTCGAGGGCCCCCAAGCTTACGATGCGGCCCGGGTCAGGCAGCACGTTCTGTTGGGTTCGGGCCTCTTTCTGCGCACCTACGGCCAGAAGTACGAGGCCGCCCGCTACATCATTGGCGATCACCACAACTACCTGTTCCATCCCGACGGCTATGGCCTCACCCGCTGGGATCGGTCCCGGGGAGGGGGGGCCGCCAAGAAACCGGAGTGTTGCGTGGGGGCCACCCTCGAGGGGTTCCAGTCGGGGGAGACCCTCACCTTCCTGCCCATTGAAGTGTGCGCGGTGGTCGATGTCTACGACGCCCTCACCGATCCCTACCGGACCTACCAGAAGGCCCGGGACCCCCAAGGAGCCGTGGGGCTCATGACCGAGGAGTTTGTGGCCCAGGGGAAGATGGATCCGGTGATCTTCGACCTGTTCGTGGGCTTCCTGAAGGCCATGGGGATCGACCTCCCCCAACTCGGCTTTGAGGAACGCCAGGCGTCCCGGACCCCCTGGAACTGAGGGGCCCGGGACCCGACCCTCGCCGCTACACGATCTTGCAGGGGATGGAGGCGTCTTCGTCAAAGGTATAGACGGCGCACAGACGGTGGTAGCCATCGGCGATGATCACCCGCCCATGGGCCGTATCACGCACCAAGAGGAGGGGGGAGAGCTCCTTTCCCGAGGCGATCTTCTTGCGATCTTTCTCCACGTGGCCGTTGCTGATCCCCAGGAGGGAGAGTCCGCTGGCCCGGAAGATGTCCTTGGCCTTGAAGGCCGTCAGGGGAGCCCGGCGAAGCTGGGCCACTACCGTCTTCACCGCCTCGGGACCGTAAAGGAGAAGCAGAAAAGACTCGGCTGCGGGGTAGTCGTGATCTTCGGGTTCGGGAAGCCAGGATGGGGCGAGTTTTTCGGGCACGGGAAACCTCCTTGTCATCGGGAAAGGGTCGAGCCAAACCGGGGCCTGGTGGTATTCTCAGGGGAAAGAAACCCAAACCCAGCGAGGCAACCCTTGGCCGATCCCCTCTTTCTGTCCAAGATACTGACGGTTTTCCTGATGGCGATGCTTTTCGGCTTCGAAAGGCAGCTGGAGCACAAGCCCGTGGGCTTCGGAGTCTACAGCTTTGTGGGGTGCGCTTCGTGCGTCCTCACTGTGGTGGCCCTTGAACACGCGGGAACCGCGTCGATGCCGCTGTTGGGCGCCATGGTCACGGGCGTGGGCTTTTTGGGTGCCGGGGCCCTGTTCCGGCAATCCGACCACATTTCGGGGCTCATCAGCGCCGCTTCGCTGTGGACCTTCGCCATTTTGGGCATCGTGGTCGGTTACGGGGAGTTCCTGGCGGCGGGGGTCCTCTACGGAGCTCTCTGGCTCATCCTGGGCATCAACCGCCTCCTCGAATTCTTGAGCTTTGGATTCTACCGCAAAACGCTGACCCTAAGGGCCCGCCGGTACCTCACCAAAGACGACCTGAGGTCGACCTTCGGCGTCCGGGGGCTGATGGGGTTCACGTCGCAGTTCGACAAGGGGAAGGGCGAGTTCCGTTGTTCGGCCACCATCAGCGGACGACCCGCCGAACTCAACGCCCTGCCTCCCCGTCTGCTGGCCGATCCCGATATCCTCGAGTTCTCGTTGAAATAACCAGACCCAAGGAGGGGCGCAACCTACTGGGGGCTGAGTTCCAGACCCGAGATCATTTTGAGAAACTCGGGCTTCTGCTTCTCAAATTCGCTCTTGAGCGTCCAAAACGTATACTGGACAGTGCCGCCGTCCGTGGCCGACAGGAAACTCAGGAACTCAAAAGACAACCCTGAAGAAACGGCGTGATAGCTGCAAAGCTCCCCCGGGATTCCATTGACGACGCACTCCTGGACATCATCGTAGCCCGAGGTGGGGTCGATACTTTGGGCATTGCGGAGGACGAAGGCCTTCAGGGACTCCAACCCGTAATTGAGACCTTCATAGATGACCATTCCCCAGCCCGACGACGCCGTATTCTGAAATTGGAACTCGGCGCTCCGGTTGGACCCCTGGATCTTGTTCCAAACCGACGGATCGTAGCTGACCGTGTACCGGAGGGACTTTCCCCGGAGGACCTCCGTTTGGCTCGCCAGTTTTGCCAAGACCAAACGTTCGGCGGGGACGGAGGGGGCCGCCTCGGCAAATTCCCAGGTCTGGTTATCGTGAAGAATCACTTTCCGACCGCCGATTTCGCCGGTCAGGTCTGCGGAAAACGTGATGGTTGCCGTGGCAAAGAAAATCGCTAAAAGAAGAATCGCCCTCATCTTGGTCTCTCTCCTGTGATGTGTTGAAGCACAGAAGGGGCCGTTCCCTCTCGGCATGAACGATTCGCCTCCCAGTTCGACCCTCACTTTAGGCTTCCGTTGGCTTTCTGTCCAATGCCCTATTTCCCAGGTCCCTCGGAAAGTTGTACGGCCGTGACGATCGTCCTATTTCTCAGTATCTTCCTCATGTTCCTTATCACTTACCCCCCGGAAGGTATTCTTTGAGCGAGCACTCCCTCGGTTTGCGGGGCCCCCGTGGTCCTATCTTGTTGTCTCTCATGGTGGCTTCGGGCCTGGCGGCCCTGGACTCGTCCATCTTGGCCACCGCCATTCCCTCGATTGTCCAGGATCTGGGCGATTTCCAGCACTTTCCCTGGCTGTTCTCGATCTATCTGCTCGCCCAGGCCGTTTCGGTACCCCTGTACGCGAAACTGGCCGACTTGGTGGGACGAAAACCCCTCCTGCTGTTCGGAATCGGCCTCTTTCTTGTCGCATCGGTCCTCTGCGCCGTGGCCTGGTCCATGCCCGTGCTCATCGTGGCCCGGGGACTGCAGGGCCTGGGGGCGGGAGCCATTCTCCCCATGACCATGACCATCGCGGGCGACATCTATACGGTGGAGGAACGGTCGAAGATCCAGGGGTACCTCGCCAGCGTCTGGGCCATCTCGTCGGTGGTGGGACCCACCCTGGGCGGCCTGTTCTGTCAGTATTTGAGTTGGCGCTGGGTGTTCTGGATCAACCTTCCCCTGGGGCTGCTGGCCGTGGTCCTTCTGGTCCGAAAATTCCACGAGAACGTGGAACACCGGCAGCACAAGATCGACTTCGCGGGCATTTCTCTCCTCACGGCCTCGCTGACGCTGCTCATCCTGGCCATCCTTGAAGGCGGCCAGGCGTGGCCCTGGGACTCGCCCATCAGTATCGGTTCCCTGGCGGGGGGCGCGGTGCTTCTGGTCGTCTTCATCTTGGTGGAGAAGCGAGCGTCCGAGCCCGTACTGCCCCTGTGGATCTTCACCCGGCGGCTGCTCGTGACCACGTCCGTCGGTGCATTTGGCTCCGGGGCCATCCTCCTGGGCCTCACCTCGTACATCCCCACCTACCTCGTGAAGACCCTGGGTCTTTCGCCCCTGGTGGCGGGCCTCTCGGTGGCCGCCATTCTGGCCGGCTGGCCCCTGGCGGCCACGTACGCCGGGCGCTTCTACCTCAAGATCGGCTTCCGCCGGACGGCCGTCCTGGGGCTGACCCTGGTCGTGGTCGCCGTGGCGGGTCTGGTCGCCACCGTGGGGACGCCTTCCCTCCTCTGGGTCACCGTCTGCTGTCTGGTCGCTGGAATGGGTTTTGGTCTCTCGGCCACGCCCACCATGGTGGCCGCCCAGGCCAGCGTTCCCTGGCACGAGCGCGGCGTGGTGACGGGGAACAACCAATTCGCCCGGGCCGTGGGCAGCGCCGTGGGAGTCTCGATCTTTGGTGCCGTGGCCAACGCCATCTTGGCCAGGGCCCCCGGGGGAGCCTTGGTATCCGCCAACCTGATTGGGGCGACAAACGGGGTGTTCCTGGTGGCCCTGGGAGTCGCCTTCCTCACGTGGCTGGCCATCTGGGCCATGCCCAGGGACCACCCCCAGGCGCCAACGACGGTCAGCTCGACTTCGGGAGAGTGACAGGGCGGCGACCGGGGAGTCAGACGCCCCCTCTGGGGGTGCTCTTGCTTTCGGGAGAAAAAGTTGCGAGAGTGAGGGGGAAGGTGACCCATCTTCATTCTCGGAGGGTGAATGCCCCAAGAAGCGATTCCCCGGGAACTCATCGAACCCCTGTTTCGAGCGAACCCGGATGCCCTGTTTCTCTCC
>JAHFSN010000134.1 GCA_023265735.1 Spirochaetaceae bacterium
ATTTGTCCGAAGGAGATCAAAAAAAGATGGCTCTTTCCGTTGTCCCGACCGGATCGTTGCCCTTCGTTCCGGGCATGTCCACCCCACAGAGCGCCCAGGGGACCCTAGCATCCCGGGCGGCCCTCGACCTTGTGGAGCTTTCTCCCGAGGCCCGGGTGCGCCGCCTCGACCAGCGTGGCGATTCGATCACCCAGATCGCGTTCAAGACCGGACTCGATCCGATCACGGTCAAGATTGACCTGAGCTTTTAGCCGGACCTTGCCCCACGGCGGGATTTTGCCCAATATAACGCCATGACGCTGACTCGCCGCGGCTCGTTCCACCTCACCCTCTTTCTCGTGCTGCTTCTGGTGGCCGGATTCGCCGCCACAAGCTTTGTGAGCTTTCTGATTTCCCGCCAATCCATCCGTGACGGTATCGTCCAGCAGGAGCTGCCGCTCACCTCCGACAACGTGTATTCCGAGATCCAGAAGGACCTGGTCCGACCCGTTTTCGTGTCCTCCATGATGGCCAGTGATACCTTTCTCCGGCACTGGGTCCTCCAGGGGGAAGTCGACAGCACCCGGATTGCCCAGTACCTGGCCGACGTCAAGACCAGGTTCGGTGCCGTGACCACCTTCTTCGTGTCGGATCGGACCCATCGCTACTACTATCCCGAGGGGGTTCTCAAGACCGTCAGCCGTGCGGAACCCCGGGACACGTGGTTCTGGCGGGTTAGGGACATGAAGGAACCCTACGAAACCAATGTGGACCCTGACCTCGCGCGACACGATGCCATGACCATCTTCATCAACTACCGGGTCTTCGACTTTGATGGGAGGTTCCTGGGCGCCGCGGGGATTGGGTTGACCGTCGAGGCGGTCCGCAGCCTGGTCCACGACTATCAAGTGCAGTACAACCGCCGGGTGTACTTCGTCGACACGGCCGGCCGCATTACCCTTTCGGCCGATCCGGCCCGACCCACCGACACTGACCTGAAGACCGCAAAGTGGCTGCCCTGGTCGTCCTTCCCTGCTCCGGCGCCCGGTGGTTCGGCCACCGTCGACTATCGCGAGAGCGGTTCCCATTTCTTGGTGTCCATCCGCTACATTCCCGAGCTGAAGTGGTATCTGGTTGTCGAGAAGGACGAGGGCCACGCCCTCGAAGGCATCCGATCGGTGCTCTGGTGGAGCCTGGCCCTGTGCTTGGGGGCCACGTTGGTGGTCGTCCTTGTCTTTTGGATGACCGCCGGGGGATATCAAAGACGGCTGGAAACCCAGGCCTGGACCGACCCCCTCACCAACCTGGCCAACCGGCAGGCCCTCGACGTCGGCTTGGAACAAATCCTTCGGGAGGCCAGGAGGTCCCAGGAATCCCTCTCCCTGGGTATCGTCGACGCCGACCACTTCAAGACTGTGAACGACCGCTTTGGCCACTCGGCTGGCGATGAATCCCTGCGAAACCTGGCCGTTCTTCTGGGCTCCGGCATCCGGGAGGGGGACCTCATTGGCCGCTGGGGGGGCGAGGAATTCCTCATCCTGCTGCGCCGATGCGGCCTCGACGACGCTCGCAAACGGTTCACGGCTCTCGTGGAAACTGTGGACCACGGCCTCTGGAAGGACCCGCGGGGTGCCGTGACCGTCAGCGTCGGGGTCGCCCCCGCCCTGGCTTCCGACAGCGTCCAGACCTGGCTGGCCAGGGCTGACCGGGCGCTCTACCGGGCCAAGGAGGCGGGCCGCCACCGCGTGGAAGTGGAGGGGGGCGAACCTTGACCCTCCACATCGACGGGGACAGCTGTCCGCGGCCGGTGAGAGACCTGGCGGCCCGGGCGGGCCAACGCGAAGGAGTAACCGTAGTCTGCTACGCCAACCGTCCCATTCCCTTCGACCCGGGGCCCCAGGTAGAGATGGTGATTGTGGACGCCACCGAGGGCGCCGCCGACCGAGCCCTCGTGGCCCGGGCTGTCCCCGGAGACTTGGCCCTGACCCGGGACATTCCCCTGGCCGCCCAGCTGGTGGACACGGGGATCGCCGTGGTCAACGACAGGGGTGCCCTCTACACCCGGGAAAATATCCGGGAGCGGCTGTCGGTGCGGAACTTCATGATGGGCTTAGGCGCCGCGGGTCTTCGTCCCGAGAGCACGACCCAGTACGGGAAGAAGGAGTGGGACGAATTTGTCCGAACCTTTGACCGGGAGTTCATGAGGCTCGTCCGGGCGTCCCGAAACGGCCCCTAGAGTTCCGGCGGGGGCGGAAGGGAGTCGATCCCCAGTTCGTCCTCGATGAACTCCTCGATTTGGTCGAGCCGCTCAAAGTGATGCTTGTTCAGCCGGACACCGAACTCTTCTCGGGTCATGGGGTGGTGAAGTCTCTCCGTGAGCACCAGATAGGCGTGCTCCCGCACCACCGTCCTGGATCGCGGCTCCACGAGGAGCTCGGCAAGAATGTTCTCCAAGAGTTCAATCCACGCCTGGCGGCTCAGGTCGCGGGGTGGATCCGCCGAAAGCTCGGCATTTTGAGGGTCAGACACTTTTTTTCTCCCCAAGATCAATTCCCTTGATCTTGGAGACGGACGGACTTCCTGTCAACGTGGAATCAACGCTTCACCAGCGTCGCGGTTCCTTCTTGGCCCTGCAGGGCAGCTGGCAGGGAGGCCGTCTCCAGGGGGCCCGCCCAGACCTCCCAGAGGCCCTCGCCGGACTTGTGGACCGAAGCGCTCCGGTTCAGGGCTTGGGCCCAGGCCAGGACGGCCGATTCGTCGCCGGTGAGGGTCCATTTCAAGTACCATTGGCTCGAATTGGTCGAATTCGGCTTCTGAATCTTGACCGGGACGGCGGGAGGAAGGGGCTTGGCCGTGGCGGGCAAGGGCTTGGTGCCAAGCAGGGGACCCGAAGAGGACCGATTGGGGAGACCGGCGGACTCGCCGGGTACGGGGGTCTCGGTCTTGTTCAGAATCTGAGAAGCGTCGGGGTACTTGATGGTGTAGGAGGGGGCCACCTGGAGGGCCGTTTCGTCGGCCAGGGCGAGGGCGGCACTCCCCCCCAAGAGGCAGAAGCAAAGGTAAAGTGTTCTCATCGGCGGACTCCTGTTCTGATTGTCGGCAGTCCCCTCGACTTCTCAAACGAGACTTTTTAGCGTAGGATACGTCCGCATGGATTCTTTCCGAGCCTTTTCTCCCGGTCATGTGACCGGTTTTTTTTCCATCCATTCCCACGCAGATCCTCTCCACCATGGGTCCACCGGCGCCGGCTTCAGCCTTTCCGAAGGTCTGGAAACCACACTTCAGGCGGCTTCCGAGGACCGGATTCTTCTCAATGGAAATGACCTGGAAGCCCCGGTGTCCCGGGCCGTCCTTCGGCTCTTTCGGGGGCGAACGACGCAAGGGCGTTCCTGGACGGTGGACCATCGGACTCAGCTGCCCGTGGGCTGTGGATTCGGCACCTCGGGCGCCGGGGCCCTCTCCTTGGCCTTGGCCCTGAACCAGGCCGAAGGGTCTCCCCTGGGTCGTCTCGAGGCCGCTTCCCTGGCCCACCGGGCCGAGCTCGAAGCGGGAACCGGCCTGGGCACCGTACTGGGGGAAACCGCCGGCGGCTTTGAGGTCCGCACCGAGCCCGGGGCTCCCGGGACGGGACGGGTGGTCAACCTCCCGTTTAGCGACGAACTTCGGGCCGTCTTCCTCGTTTTTGGTCCCCTGGCGACCCCCCAGCTCCTGGGTGACCCCGCCGTGGCCCAGGCCATCAGCCGGGAAGGCGAAAGCCTCAGGCAGTGTCTCCTCGACGACCCTGGGGTTTCCCAGTTCCTCGACCTGAGCTTCTGGTTTGGCCGGAAGGCCGGCCTTGTCCGGCCCCGCCTGCAGGACTTGCAGGACCAATTGAAGACGCAGGGAATCACCGCACCCATGCTGATGTTTGGTGACGGCTTGTTTACCCTCGTCGAAAGGCCTACCTTTGAGGATGTTCTTGGGCTGTTCCGTCGCGTGGCCCCGACGGCACACGTCTTCGGTTCGGGCCTTGACCGCCAGGGAGGAAGGACAGTTCGCCATGAAGAAACCAGAATCGATCATTGACATTCCCCGAAGCCATCCGCGCTACGAGTCGCTGATGAGCCGGGAAAAGATTGTCGAGGGGCTCCATTCCCGGGTGGTCACCGAGTCGGGTCTCATTGCCCACGGACGAGGCGAGTCCCTGGACTACTTCTTGGGAGAGGCTTCGGCGCCCTTCAGTCGGGCCGCCGCCCGGGCCGCCGCCGCCCGGCTGCTGGTGAGCCAGCATCCGGTGCTGTCGGTGAATGGTAACGCCGCTGCCCTGGTCCCCGAGGCCCTGGTGGAACTCGCCGAAGTGACGGGCGCCGTGCTGGAGGTGAACCTGTTCTACCGGACCCCCGGTCGCGAGGAGGCCGTTGAGGCTGCCCTGCGAAGGGCCGGAGCGAAGACCGTCCTGGGCGTCGGTAAGGACGGCAACGCCACCATCGACGAACTTCAGCACTCCCGGCGCATCGTCAGCGCCCAGGGCATCCTCGTGGCGGACACCGTATTCGTTCCCCTCGAGGACGGTGACCGCACCGAGGCCCTGGTCCGGCTGGGAAAGACCGTGCTGACCGTCGACCTCAACCCCCTGAGCCGGACCGCGCGCCAGGCCCACGTGACTGTGGTCGACAACATTTTGCGGGCCCTGCCCCTGATGGTCGAGGAGGCCAAGGCCCTCAAGGGACGACCCGAGGCCGAAATCCGCCAGATCGCCGACGCCTGGGACAACCACGCGGGCCTGGCCGAGGCCCTGCGGTTCATGGCCGCCCGGCTCACCGACCTGTCCCGGGAGGTCTGAGATGGTCCTCTCCCCTCGGTTGACCCCCTTTCTGGAAGGCTGGAGGGCGGGGCGCCCCCTCGTTGTTCTGACGGCCTACGACGCCTGGCAGGCCCGGCTGGTCGAGCTGGCCGGGGCCGATCTCCTGCTGGTGGGAGACAGCCTGGGCAACGTGGAACAGGGCCGGGATTCCACGGCCAACGTCACCCTCGACCAGATGGTCTACCACACCCGAATGGCCGCCCGGGGTCGCAAGTCCATCCCCATCGTGGCCGACCTTCCTCTCCACAGCTACGACGACCCCGAAGCCGCCCTGGAATCCTCCAAGCTCCTCATGGCCGCCGGGGCCGACGCGGTGAAGTTCGAAGGAACGCCCCCGGGGATCGCCGAGGCCCTCCTGGGCGCCGGTATCCCGGTGATGGGGCACCTTGGCCTCTTGCCCCAGACTGCCACCGACTTCAAGGTGCGCGGCAAGGACGCCGCGGAAGCGGCCCAAATCGCCGCCCAGGCCCGGGCATTGGCCGGCGCCGGATGCTTCAGTGTCGTCCTTGAATGCATCCCCACCGACCTGGGACAAACCATCACCCAAGGGGCGGGGATCCCCACCATCGGCATCGGCGCCGGTTCCGGCACCTCGGGCCAGGTCCTGGTGTTCCACGATGTGCTGACCCTCGTCGAGGGCCGCAAAGCCAAGTTCGTTCCCCGGGGCTACACCAACGTGGGTGCCGTGATCCAGGAAACCCTCCATTCCTGGGCCGAACATGTCCGGGGCGGAGTCTACCCCTCCGACGCCGAAAGCTACCATTAGGCAGGGACCGTGAACCAACATCCTTCCTTCGACATCGTGGAATCCCTGGGGACAGAGCTGACCGGCAAGACCGTGGTCCTGGCCATCACCGGTTCGGTGGCCGCGGCCCGCTCCGTGGACCTCGCCCGGCTCCTCATGCGCCACGGGGCCGACGTCCGGCCCGTGATGACCAAGGCCGCCACCGAGCTCATCCACCCCAACCTCCTGGAATGGGCCACGGGCCACCGGCCCATTACCGAGCTGACCGGAGCCATTGAGCACGTCGATCTGGTCGGCAACGTGGCCGTCCGGGCGGACCTTCTCCTCGTCGCCCCCGCCACGGCCAATACCATCGGTAAGATCGCTGCGGGCATCGACGACAGTCCCGTTACAACCTTTGTCACCACGGCCTTCGGGGAGGGCGTTCCGGTTGTCGTGGTCCCCGCCATGCACCGCTCCATGTACGACCACCCCTTTGTGGTCGACAATCTGGCCAAGCTGGAGAAGGCCGGGTTCCGGGTTCTTCTGCCTCGTCTCGAGGAGGGAAAGGCCAAGGTGGCCTCCGAGGAGCAGATTCTCTTGGCCGTCTGCGAGATGCTGGCGACCGACCTCGATGCCTTGAGGGGCAAACGGGTGCTGATCACCGTAGGTCGGACCGTGGAGTACATCGATCCTATCCGGGTGATCACGAACAATTCGTC
>JAHFSN010000135.1 GCA_023265735.1 Spirochaetaceae bacterium
TTCCTCATGGTCGAAGCGGGCCTCATCGACAAGTTCACCCACCCCATGGACTGGGAGCGGGCGGTCTACGACACCATCATGTACGACAAAGTGGTGGCCCTGGCCCTCGAATTCCAGAAGAAGAACCCCGATACCCTCATCATCGTCACCGGTGACCACACCCACTCGATCAGCGTGTTCGGCACCGTCGACGACAACAAGCCCGGCAAGACCATGCGCGAGAAGGTCGGGGCCTACCAGTCGGCCGGCTTCCCCAACTACGTCATCGGAGCCGATGGATACCCCGTGAGCCCCTGGGCCTCGAAGCGCCTGGCCGTAGGCTACGGCAACCATCCTGACTACTGGGAGACCTTCACGCCCAAGCTCGACGGCACCTTCAACCCGACCATCAAGGACAAGGACGGCAATTATATCGCCGACCCCAGCTACGCTTCGGGCGCCGCGACGTTCATTGCCGGGAACCTGAACCCCAAGGCCGAGGCCACCGAGGTGCACTCGGTCGACGACCAAATCGTCGCCGCCAGCGGTCCGGGAAGTGAGCTGGTGAGGGTCTATCAAGACAACACCGGCGTATTCCAGATTATGGTGAAGGCCCTGGGCCTGAAGCCCTAATCCTTCGCTTGAGCTCAAGGAACGGCCCGCAGGGGCCGTTCCTGTTTTTTCCAGGAGAGAACCCGTGAAGACCGCCCGTGTCGCCCTGCTGATGCTCTTCGTCCTTTTTCTGGCTCCCTTGGTGGCGGCCGACAACCTCGACTTTTCCGAGCTCTACATCCAAGGCGTGCTCGGGTCGAAATTCTCTCCCCAGGTCCTGGCGGCCAAGGGCCACTCGGTGTCGATTTCCGGCTACATGGCGCCGCCGCTTCGGGTGAAGGGAAACTTTTTCGTCCTCACCAAACAGCCGGTCAGTCTGTGTCCCTTCTGTCAAAGCGACGCCGACTGGCCCGCCGACATCATCGTCATCTACCTGGAGAAGAGCCAGGTGTTCCTCCCCAACGGCAGTCCTATCATCGTCACAGGCAAGCTCCAAGTGGGGTCGTACACCGACCCCGATACGGGTTTCGTGAGCCAGCTGAGGCTGGTGGGCGCCAGCTACCAAAACTTCTAGGAGGCGTCCATGGGCCTTTCTTTGCGCGTGTCCCACCTGCAATGGGCCTTCGACACCCGGTCCGAGCCCTTCCTCGTCCTCGATGAGCTCTCGGTGGCCCCGGGGAGCAGCCTTGCCATCTCCGGGCCGTCGGGTTCGGGAAAGTCCTCGTTGGTCTTCGTCCTGTCGGGGATGGAGAGACCGCGGTCGGGGACGGTCGCCTGGGGTGGTCAAGATGTCACGACCCTCGGCGAAGCCGCCCGGGACGCCTGGCGCCGTCACCACGCAGGCCTGCTGTTCCAAGACTTTCACCTCGTCCCGCCCCTGTCGGCCCTCGAAAACGTGCTGCTTCCCACCACCTTCGACCGGTGGCGTCCCCGGTCCGAAGATGTATCCCGGGCCTATGAGCTCCTCGACCGGGTGGGGATCCGCAAACCCCACCAGAGGGCCGGCACCCTGTCCCGGGGCGAGATGCAGCGCACGGCCCTGGCCCGGGCCCTCCTGTTCCGGCCCCAGGTCCTCTTTGCCGACGAGCCCACGGCCAGCCTCGACGAGGCCAGCGAGTCCGCCGTGGCCGACCTTGTGTTCGAGGCGGTGGAGCACGAATCCATCACCCTGATCATGACCACCCACCAGGCGCGCCTGAGGGACCGGGCCGACGCCCAACTTGAGCTGTCCCATGGCCGCGTCGTCTCCGGAGGCCTGCGATGATGAACCCCTTTCCCTTGCTGATGGCCGATCTCCGGCGCAGCTTCTTCGGCTCCCTGGGCATTTTGGTTTTGCTGGCCTTCGCCTTCTCGGCCACCATCGCGGTGAGCCTGTTCGAGCGTGGGTTCCGGAACGCCGGGGCCGAGGTGGCCCAGGACACCGATCTGGTGGTCGGCGCCCCCGGAAACGGCACAAGCCTCGTCCTCAACTCGGTGTTCCTGCTGGGCACCGAGGTGCTGCCCCTGATGCCCATGTCGGTGTTCGACAAGCTGCAAGGTGACCCTCGGGTGGCGGCGGCGTCGCCTCTGGTCTTCTCGGACCATTACCAAGATGCGCCCATCGTGGGGGTGGGGCCGGCCTTTCCCCGGCTCAAGCCCAGCCTCCACCTGGCCGCTGGGCGGTGGCCCCAGGCCCCGTTTGAGGTGACCGTCGGGTCCGGCGTGGGCCTCGTCCTGGGCCAAAGGATCGTGGGCGCCCACGGGGTGACGGCCCGTCGCGGGGTCCCCGAGGAGCTCCATGAAGCCCATCCCTACGTCGTGGTGGGTGTCCTGGCCCGGAGCGACACTCCCTGGGACCGGAGCCTCGTGACGCCCTACCAGAGCCTGTGGCTGCTCCACGGCATCGCCGCGGCTCCGGCCCCGGGCTCCCCTCAGATTGACGCCGATGAGACCGACCTGAGGGCCCAGGTGTCGGCGGTGCTGGTCAAGCCCGCCAACTTCGCCGCCGCCTACGCCCTGAAGGCCGACTACGCCAAGAACGGCACCCAGAGCGCCTTTCCCGGCGAGGTGCTGGCCCAGCTCTTCGGCGTCTTGGCCGACGTGCGCACGGCCCTGACCATCCTCAGCACCATCTTCCAGGCGCTGGTCTTCGCCGCCGTCCTCATCACCCTCATCGCGTCGCTCCCCCAGCGGACCCGGTGGCTGGGTCTCCTGAGGGGCCTGGGGGCCAGCCGGGGCTACGTGTTCCTGGCCCTGTGGCTCCAATCGGCCCTCATCTTCGTGGTGGCGGGCCTGGCTGGCTTGGGCCTGGGTTGGCTGGGGGCCCAGGCCCTGGGCACCTGGCTGGGCGGCCGCCTGGCCATGACCATTCCCATCACCTGGGAACCGGGAGACCTGGCGGTGGTGGCGGTGTTCTGGCTACTGGGTCTGCTCGGGGCCCTGGTGCCGGCGGCGTTGGGGTTCCGGGTCTCGGCCCGGAAGGCGCTGCTGAGGAGCGATTGAAGAGAGGAGGTTCAATCTGAACGCATTCACAGATCACTCGAAAGGATGACCGAGGCGCCTTTCTCCCGCAGTGATTTGGCCGCGTTCTCGATGTTGCTGTCGGAGCTGGACCCCACGGCGTCTTTGATGTAGGTGACGTGATAGTTCCGATTCAACGCGGCCCACGACGTGTAATAGCAGCACTGATCCGCAAAGACTCCCGTAATTATTAGAGTATTGACCTTGTGCGAAACGAGGAACTTCTCCAGCTCCGGATTGCTGAAGGCGTCGGGCTGATCTTTGTCGAAAAGATTCTCCGAGACGATGTTCACCCGAGGGTCAATTTCGGAACCGGGGTTTCCCTTAATGGCGGCCCTATTTCGGAAACTATTCGCAATGTCGTCTCTTGAGAACATGTTCCGAATATAGATCACGAGGATTCCTTGGTCCCTGGCCCGGAGGGAAAGCTTATTGATCGTCTCGATGAGCGGCACTTTCGAGGGCTCAGAGATGGGCATCTTGGCCTGGGGCCCCACAAAGTCACTCTGCATATCCATAATCAGCAACGCCTTTGCGGGGGTATCGTATGGGGATATGGGAACTCCCTTTGAAGCGCAGGATGAAAGAAGGACCAGGAAGGCCAACGCCAGAAAAAGCTGAAGTCGATACACAGAGTCTCCTATCATTTTTGTGTCTTCACCAGAACGCTTTGAGCGCAGAGATCCTACATTCCCGCGTTGACAATTTTCCACTTCCCGTCAATTTTAAAGACGTTGAATAGTGCACTTTCACTGAGAACATCGTCTCCAAGATAGACCGTACACTCGTAGAGATAGCCGTCCGAGATCTTGAAAATCGAGCCTCTGTCCCATTTGTGTTTCTTGTTTATCTTTATGCGTATTTTGGGAGACATCCCATCCTTCAGTCTATTGTAGAGAGCCGTCGCCTCTTCATCCGTCTTGATGGTCTGTGGAAACTCGAATTCTGGGTTCAATTTGCGGAAAATTGCCATTTTTGCGTTTATAAAAAAAGTTGAATACAGACGAATGTTATTATAGTAGTCGATGTCTTCAAAATAGGGAAAGGAGAGGAGGTTGCCGGGTATACTGACGGAGTTTAATCGCAACGCCCTCTCGTTGAAGGAAATTCTCGTATTGATTGGAAAATAGGAGATCAAATCAAGCGGTTTATTGTTGTTGACGGCGTTTTCGACGACCGTAGTGACCTGGTCCGGATCGTCAAGAAACTGTTCAATGATCTGTGGACTCTCTTGTGCCCAGGACGAAGGCGGGAAAAAGAGCAGAGCCAGGGTGGCTACCAATACTTGCTTCATCGAGAAACTCCTTGACGGCCAAAGACTTCGGTTGAGCGAAATGTCAGGTGTTGTCCTGTCTCACGAGGGTTTTCTCCTCGAGTTTCCGCTCTTCCAGCAACTTAACATGTCGTGCACCTTCGGGTCCGCAGTACGGTGAGGCCGCAGGCGCCGCTTCCTCCGGCGGCCTCCCCAGAAGCGCTTCGCCGGAGGCGGCTGCGGATCACTTGGTGTCGGCGATGCCGAACTCCTTCTAGCTGGCCTGGGTGATTTCCACCTTGCCGTCCTTCCCCAGAAGAATGAGGTTTTTGATTCCTCGAACGTCAGCCGACGGCTTTCCTTCCCCAGGGGCATACGTACAGGCACAGGCCGCAGACGTCCCACGTTCTGGTGGCCTTGAGCCTGTCAAAGTGGTCCTGGCATTTCCTAAAGTCAAAACGGTCCTCCCGGGGGGCCCCGGCCACATAGTTCACCCCGAGGATGGCCTGGGCCGGACAGATCTTCCGGCACTCCTGGCAGGTTCCACACCTCTGTTCCAGGGCACTGTCGACGGCCTCCAGGGGGGCGTCGGTCAACACCGAGGTGAATCGCACCCGGGGACCAAACTGGGGGGTCACGAGGAGACAGCTTTTTCCTATCCATCCCAGACCCGAGATGTGGGCGACCATCTTGTGGGATACCGTTGCCCTGGCGTTCTTTTCGTCCGTCCTCTCGGCCGCGGGGAGGGGCAGGGTTCGGTGGCCCAGGCCGTTCAGAAAGGACGAGAGTTTTGACGCGGCGGCGTCGAGCCGATCGTTGACGACGTGGTAGCCGTGGGTCTTGTACGCGCAGGCCACGTTCGGATCCTCGGCCTGGGGAAGAAAATCCACAAGGGACGAGGGGAGGGGGACGCCGATGCTGACCGCCCTCCGGTATCCCCGGGCGATGGGGCCGCCCCGGGCCAGCTCGTCCTGGTACGCGGAAAGATCGGCAAAGCCCACCAGGCCCACGAACTCGCCTTGGAGCAGGTCACGGATTCGGTCGTTCAGTTCCAAGATGCCCCCCGGATTCCCATTCTCCGGTACCTTCGATCTCCGTGTCGATCCCCTGGTCGAATCACCAAGGGATGGTTTGGTTCTCCCAGTGGGTGAAGGTGCCGCTGGGGTCGTCGGGACCGAGGAGCGCCACCCGGACCACTTCCCGGGCCCCCTCTTCCACCGACTCGAACCCCGCGTAGCCCGTGAGGGCCGTCCTGGTGAAGCCGGGGGAGGCGAGACGAACTCGGATGGGGGAGTTCTCGAGTTCGACCATCATGGACAGGGTGATGGCGTTCAGGGCCGTCTTGGACGCCGAGTAGACCGGACCGAACATCCGGTGGTAGGGCGACGCCGGGTCGACGTTCAGCGACAGGGAGCCCATGGCGCTCGACACGTTCACAATGTTGGCCGTGGGGGCCTGGCGCAGCAGGGGGAGCAGAGCCTGGTACACGGCCAGGACCCCAAACACGTTGGTCTCCCACACCGCGCGGACCTCATCGAGGGAGGCGCTGCTGGCCAGGGACAGGGGGGCGTACTCCGTCAGAGACAGTCCCAGGCTGGGCATCCTGGTACTGAAGATTCCCGCGTTCTGGACCAAAACGTCGAGGCGGCCAAATTCGGCGCGAATCCTCTGGGCCGCCGCCGCGATCGAGGCCCCGTCCGTCACATCGAGTTGGATCGGGTGGGCCCCGGTGCCGATCTTTTGGGCCGCCTCTTTCCCCCGTTGCCAGTTCCTCGCTCCGACGAGCACGGTCAGCCCGCGGGCCGCCAGCTCCTGGGCCACCTGGAAGCCCACCCCTTGGTTGGCCCCGGTGACCAGCGCCACTTTTCCTTGAAAATCCTTGGTCATGTTTCCCTCCTTTGGGACGAGGTCAAACCTACCTATCCCGAGGAGCTTCGGCCTTGCGAGGCCCAAACCAAGAATGGCGCGGGTCAAAC
>JAHFSN010000136.1 GCA_023265735.1 Spirochaetaceae bacterium
GTGGCCAATTTGGTTGACCTCACCCATCAGGGCGGAGAGCGGGTTCGCAAGACCAACTCCGTCATCCAGAAGGTGGCCGACAACGCCAGCTCCATGCTGGGCCTCATCGACCTCATTAACGACATCTCCGACAGGACGAACCTGCTGGCCATGAACGCCAGCATTGAGGCGGCCCACGCCGGTGCCGCCGGCCGAGGGTTTGCGGTCGTGGCCTCCGAGATCCGCAAGCTGGCCGTCGGCTCCGGCGCCAACGCCCAGAAGATCGGGGCCTCCCTGAAGGAGACCGCAGGGTGGATCCAGCAGGCCCACTCCGACAGCGTGGCCGCCCAGGAGGCCTTCGGGGCGCTGGAGACCGGGGTGAGCCAGTTCACCACGGCCATGCGCGAAGTGGCCGAGTCCATGGTCGCCCTCACCGAGGGCGGAGGGGAGATCCTGGACGCCACGAACCGCCTCGTTCAAACCAGCCAGGCGATCAGGAGCTCCAGCCAAGAAATGACCCTAGGCGCCCAGGAGATTCTAGTGGCGGTTCACCACGTGCGCGACGTTTCCGTCGAGGCTATCGGCGAGGTGGCAGAGATTCGTTCGCTGACCCATTCCCTGAACCGGGTCGCCCTCAGGGTCTCGGCCTTTGGAAACCAGAATCGGTACAACAACACCGTCCTCACGTCCGAAGTCGCCCAATTTCAGCTGGGTCAGGATCCCACGAGGGGCAGCGAAGTCGTCCTGGGTATCGATTGGAACGACCTCTTGTCCGTCGGTATCGACAGTATGGACGAGGAGCACAAAGAACTGTTCCGCCGAATCAACGCCCTCTTGGTATCGCTCCTGGGACCCGAGGAAGCCGCCACGGATACCCGGGCGCTGGTCGCCGCCATCCGAGACTACACGGTGTATCATTTCAATGACGAGCAGCGCCTGCTGTTGGAAAACCAGTATCCCCGGTACGAGCAGCACAAGAAGCTCCACGACGCCTTTTTGGCCGAGTTCGCGGAAATTGAGCGGCTCCTCCTCCGCGATGGCCTCACCGCGACCATTGTAATCCGGCTCCAGGAAAAGGTAGTGACATGGCTGCTCGAGCATATTGCCAAGGTGGACAAGGATTATGGCGAGTATCTGGCGGCCCGGGAGTCGAGGCCTTAGCGTAGCGGACTATTCTGAGGACAACGTCTCGCTGGCTTCCGGCTCGGTTTCGGCACTGACCTTGAACCGAGAGATGAGGGCATTGAGTTCGGCGGCGACTTCGCGGTTCTTCAGGCCGGCTTCCGAAACGCCCCTGGCCTCCTTCGAGATCTCTCTCATCCCGACGGCAACTTCCTCCATGCCCACCCGGGTTTCCGCGCTGATACGAGCCGTCCTTTGGACGAAGTTCCTCAGGGCCGCATAGCCTTCGCCGACTTCCCTTTGGGCCACCGAAAGTTCCTCGACGCCGCGCCGAAGAATGGAGAGGGTCTCTCCCACCTGCTGGCCATTGGCATCGGCCTGGCCCAATCCTTGCCGCAAGACGGTGAATCCGCTGTCTGTCTGGGTGGCCGAGGCATGGATCACTTCGAGAGCTTGACCGGTACGGACAATGGCCGCTTCACAGTCCGAGATTCCGGAAAGCAAGACGGCAATCGACTTCTCAATTTCCTCGGAGCTGGAATGGGTGCTCTCGGCTAAGTGCCGGATCTCTTGGGCCACGATCGTGAATCCCCTGCCCGAGTTGCCGGCGTGGGCCGCCTCGATGGACGCGTTGATCGCGAGAAGATTCGTTCGGGTGGCCGTCTCTTGGATCACGGCCATGAACTTGTGGATGACCTCGGACGAGTCGCCCAGACGCCTCGTGAGCTGGATCGCTTCGGTCATGGCCTGTTGGCCTATCCTGACTTGATCGCCGAGTTGGTCCATCCCCTTCTGAAGCTCTTCCGAACGGCTTCGCAGCTCCGACAGCGCCTTCAGAATTTCCTGGGTGGAGTCGGTGCCCTGCACAATGCTGGATCCCTGGTGTTCCATCCCCTGCTGAAGTTTGGTGAGGAGTTCCTGCAGCTGGTTGGCCCGACCCTCCACCTGATTCTGTTCCTGGTCGAGGGTTTCCAGTTGAACCTTCATGCTGACGATATTTCGCTCGATCTGCTCGAGGGCCGACGCCGTTTCCACGCCGCTGGAGGCCAGATTCTCTCCCAGAAGGCTTGAACTCTCGGTGGCCGTTCGAACACTGCTGATCAGGCCCGAGAGCGTGTCGAGGAACACGTTGAACCGTTGGGCCAGGATACCGATCTCATCGAGGGTTCGTACGGGCAACCGGAGAGACAAGTCGCCCGTCCCCTCGGAGAGCCTCCCCAATTCGCCGGATACGGTCTTGAGCTCGGACAGGACCCGGCGGACGAAGAAGACGGCTCCCACAAGGAAAGCCACCGAGGCCAGGACCACGAGGATGAGACCGCCAATCGTGATGATCTGCACCTGGGCGCGAATTTGGGCCCTCTCCTGCACCTGGGCCGCTAGTTCCTGGGACACAAAGTCATTGACGCCTTCGCGCAGAAACTCGGCCACGTCCCGGACACTATTGATGGCGGCCTGGGTTTCCACCTGGCCCTTATTGGCGTCGATGGCCTCGAAGATCTTGGCGAACCCTTCCACGTACGAGTCCACAAAATTCACCAGGCCCGACCCGAGGTCCTTCTCCTGATCGGTGAGAAGGAGCTTGGCGAAATCCTCTTTGGTCGATTTGAGAGACTGAACGGCCGCCTCAATCTTCTTGCGGTCGTCGGTCTTGGAGGTGTCGGTCGCGTAGACGGCGACGTCGCGGAGGGGACCAGAGGCCACGAGCCCGGCTTTGACGGTCAGCTCGTTGGCGACCACGGACACCTGCATCATCTGGTCCAGCCTCTGGACGAACGACGCTGCGGTAATTTCCTGAAAAAGCCCAACCCCTGAAAGGAAGAGAATGACAAAGATGAACGCTGCCAGCAGTTTCCCTTGTAGCTTGAGGGTGGGCATTTTCATGACTATTCCTTTGGCTCAGCGAAGCACGTCTTCGCTAAGCCGGATCATTTCTACGAGGTTTCCGCCTTTTCGACGGGTGCCGCAACGAGGGGACGAGTCTTTCTCGATTCAAAGAACCTTTGCAGCACGCAGAACAGGAAGACGAGGAAGCCGATCACGATTCGGGTCCACCAAGAGTTGAGAGTCCCCTGGAACATGATCAGCACCTGGATACTTCCATAGACGAAGACACCAAACACCGTACCAATGATACTTCCCACGCCACCGGTCAGGAGGGTGCCTCCGATGACGACGGAAGCAATGGTATCAAGCTCCATGCCCTTTCCATCGAGGGCGTACCCTGACAAAGTGTAAAAGGTGAAAACGATTCCCGCAAGCGCGGAACAAAAGCCGCTGACCGCGTAAATGAGGATCTTGGTCCGGGCCACGGGAAGTCCCATGAGGAGTGCGGACTGTTCGTTGCCGCCGATGGCGAAAACGGTACGACCAAACTTGGTGTACCGGGACGCGTACCATCCCACAATAACCACAATCAGGGCCACCGCTGCCCCCGTAGAGATGAAGGCATCAGCGATGGGAATCTGGAAGTGTGCGATGTTCATGAACGATTCGTCCTTGATGGCGATCGTCTCGATGCTCACGACGTAGCAGAGACCCCGGGCGAGGTAAAGGCCGGCCAATGTAATAATGAACGGGGGGAGGTCGAAGGTCTGGATGAGGTAACCCATGAACAGGCCTAGCAGCGTCCCCACGGCCAAGGCGATGACGATGGTCGTCACCGGATCCACGTGAGACTTCTCCAGCAGGCTAGAGGTGATCATAGTCGATAGGGCCAGCATGGAACCCACCGAAAGGTCGATACCTCCGGAAACGATGACGAACGTCATTCCCACGCCCAGGATGAGCAGATACGCGTTGTCGATGAGAAGGTTCAGGAAGTTCTGAAGGGAGAAGAACCCAGGAAACGCTACGGACCCGACGCCAAACATGAAGGCAAACAGGATGATTGTGACAAGAATCGGGAGATTTCGGGAGTCAATGAGCGGTTTCTTATTCATGGACGACCTCCTTCCGGCCCCACAATCCAGCGATTTTGGCCCGGAAGATCGGCGACTGCATCAAACTGACGATGTACACCACGATGGCCTTCACGACTTGAGAAATCTCGGGAGCGATGTTGAACGCGTAGATGGTCGTGGTGAGCGTCTGGATGATCAAGGCTCCTACGATGCTTCCCACAAGGAAGAACTTGCCGCCATTCAAAGACGTGCCCCCGAGGACCACCGCCAGGATGGCATCGAGTTCAAAGAGGTTGCCCGCGTTGTTTCCATCGGCGCTCTTCACGTTGGCGCACACGATCAGGCCCGCCACACCAGCACAGAACCCGCTGAACGCGTACACCCAAAGCAGGATGTTCTTGGCGCTGATGCCGGCGAACCGCGTCGCCTTGGGGTTGATTCCCACGGACTCAATGAACAGACCGATGGAAGTCTTTCTGGTGACCACGGCGGTCATCAGAAGGACCGCTCCCACAATGAAGATGGGGAAGGGCAACCCGAGGAGGTAGCCCGTTCCCACGAAGAAGAAGTCTTTGTTGTAGAGCCAGATGATCTGGGCATTCGTCAGAACCATGGCGATACCGCGGCCCGCCACAAACAGAATCAGGGTCGCGATGATGGCTTGCATGCCCACCCGGCTGACCAGCATTCCGTTCCACATTCCGGCCAGAACGCCCACAGCCACGGCGGTCATCATGGCCACAGCGATCGGGTACTTGGGAACGCCGGCGAAGTCTCCGCCAATGAGCACAGCAACGACGCCCGCCGAGATGGCCACCACGGAACCAACAGAGATGTCGATACCCTTGGTTGCGATCACCAACGTCAGTCCGATGGCCAACAGCATGATGGGGGACGAGTTCTTCAGGATATCGATCAGGTTGCCGTAGAGGTGCCCATCCTTAATCTCCACCCGAAAGAAGTTTGGGGTAAAGAACAAATTGAAGAGGAGGAGGATCGCCAAGGCGGCCAAGGGCCACACGATCCTGCTCCGTAGGAATTTCTGCCACAAGTCCATGCCTATTTCCCTCCCGCGATGGTACGCATGATGTTGCTCTCGTTCATTTCAGACCCGGAGAGTTCGGCAATTTTGACCTTGTCCTTCAAAACCGCGATTCGATTGCTACACCGAAGCACTTCCTCGAACTCCGAGGAAATAAACAGGACGGACATTCCGGAACGGCTCAGGTTCAAGATGAGCTCCATGATCTCGACCTTGGCCCCGACGTCGATGCCTCGGGTCGGCTCGTCGAGGATCAGCAGCGCGGGTTCGGTGGCGAGCCAGCGGGCCAGGAGGACCTTCTGCTGGTTTCCGCCGCTCAGCCGTTTCACCTCGGTATTGGCATTCGGGGTCTTGATCTTGAGGGCCTTGATGAACTGATCCGCGATTTCCAGCTGCTTCTTCTGGGAGATCGTTTGGAACACGCCCTTGCGCCCTTGGAGGGCGAGGATGATGTTCTCCCTGACAGTCAGGTCCGCAACGATCCCCTCGGTCTTTCTATCCTCGGAGCAGAACCCCATCCCGGCCATCATGGCGTCCCGGGGACTTCGAATCTTCGCACGCTTTCCCTTGACGAGGATTTCCCCCTGTTCAGCGGTATCGATGCCAAAGATGAGGCGAGCCATCTCGGTTCGACCGGACCCCAGAAGGCCCGCGAGGCCGAGCACGTCGCCCGTTTGAATCTTCAAATTAAACGGAGTAATCGAGCCCCTCAAACCGAGGCTCTTGACCTGAAGAATGGTATTGGCCTCGTCTCCGGAGTCTGACCGTGCGACCTTTTCTTGCTTATCGCGGGCGGTGGCGAACTCGTTGAGTTCTTTGCCGAGCATGCGGGCCACCAGTTCGAACTTGGGAAGAGCGTCTGCCTTGTACTCACCTTCAAAAACGCCATTTTTCAGGATCGTGATGCGATCTGAAATCTGGTAAACCTGGTCCAAGAAGTGAGTGATGAACAGGATGGCCATGCCATCATCGCGCAGTTTTCGGATAACTTTGAAAAGCTGGTCGACTTCGTCTTCGTCGAGACTGGACGTCGGCTCGTCGAGGATCAGAACCTTGGCTTCGTTGTCGAGCACCCGGGCGATGGCCACCATTTGCTGAATGGCGATCGAACACGAATCCAGCAATTGGCCGCCGTCGACGGTAACGTTGAGCCGTCTCATGATTTCCTCGGCTCTCCGGTTCATAGTTCTCCAATCGATA
>JAHFSN010000137.1:0-2374 GCA_023265735.1 Spirochaetaceae bacterium
CCCCCCATGCCGTAGAAGTTGTTGAAGAAGTTGAAGAGGATGGGAGGGGCGCCGCCGGCGTCCTTTCCCCAGAGGGTCCGGTACTGGTCCATGGCCGCCAGCATCATGGCCTCCCACACGGGGCCGCAGCCCATGGCCGCGTCGCCGATGTTGCTCACCACGATGCCCGGCTTGCCGTTGATGCGCTTGTAAAGGGCGGCCCCGGTGGCGATGTCGGCCGAACCTCCGACCAGGGCATTGTTGGGCATCATGCCGAAGGGAGCGAAGAACGCGTGCATGGAGCCCCCCAGGCCCCGGTGGAACCCCGGTGCCTTGGCAAAGATCTCGGCCAGGGCCCCGTAGAGGACGAAGTCGTCAGCCAGCTCCTTGGTGGACGAAGCCCCCGCCTTCTCGGCCACCCGGAGGGTCTCCCCTCGCCAGAAGTTTTTCATCACCTTGGTCAGTTCCTCGTCGGGAAGCTGGCTCACCGCCGAGAAGCACTTGGAGAGGATCTCCCCGTGGCTGCGGTGGCTGCCGAAGGTGAAATCCTCGACCCCCAGGGCAAACGACTGCCCCGTAGAGCTGGCTTCCTGGCCAATGGAGAGGTGGGCCGGCCCCTTGTGGTTGTACTCGATGCCGTGGTACGTCCCCTGGGTCTTGATGAGGTTGAGCATGGTCTCAAACTCGCGGATGGTGGCCATGGTCTGGAAAATCCGGACCAATTTTTCTTTGCCGTACTTCTTCAGCTCGGCCTTCAGGTCGGGTTTGTACTGATTGAGGGGAATGTCCTGGATCTTCAAGACGCCGGGTTGGCGGACCAGGTGGGGATCAATCAAGAGGCTCTTGGGCATGCTCTGCTCCTTCGCAAGACAAGAATCGGGTCGAAAAACCAGGCTGCTAGACGGCCAGCAGCAGATCCACCTGGGCAATGGCGTCGGCCAGGGCCTTCAGGAACCGGGCCGCCGGGGCGCCGTCGACGGCCATGTGGTCGATGGTCAGCGAGAGTCCCACCGACGGCAGCCACTCGAGGGAATCGCCCCTCGGAACGGGCTTCGGCGAGATGCCGCAGATCCCCAAAATGGCCACTTCGGGCACGTTCAGCACCGGAGTGAAACCTTCGATTCCCCATGACCCCAGGTTGCTGACCGTGAAGGTCGACCCCTTCAGCTCGTCGGGCGGGACGGTTCCGGCCCGGCAGGCTTCGGCCAGCCGTCGGCCCTCGTCGGCCAGCTGCTTGAGGCTGAGGCGGTCGGCGTTGCGGATCACGGGGACCATCAGGCCCCGGGGGGTGTCGCAGGCAAACCCGAGGTGGACCGAACCAAACTCCACCAGGGAGTCGGCCGTCCTGTGGGCGTTCAGGTACCGGAACCGGGGGAGGGTCCGGACCAAGGCGTAGGTGATGAGGTCGCCTATGGTGACGCCACCCAGACCCAGCGCCGGGTCCGAGGCCTTGAACCGTTGCCGCAGTTCCTGGACCCGTACGGCCACCGCCGAGCTCTGAAGGGTGAACTGGGCCGTCGACGCCAGGCTCTGGGCCATCCTGTCGGCCACCAGTCTGCGCACTCCCCGGATTGCGGTCACCGTCGCGGGACCGGGGAACCCTTCGCCCGCCGGGGCCGACACCGCCGGGGTGGCCGAAGCCGCCGCGACAGCCTCCCGGACGTCGCGCTCGACAATCCGGCCGCTGGGCCCCGTCCCCACCAGGGCCGAGAGGTCAACGCCCTGGGACGCCGCCAGCCACCGGGCCCGGGGCGAGGCCTTATTTCCCCTCTTCTGGGCCAATGGACCCTGGGGTACCGGTGCGGCCGAGACCGCGAGTTCTGGCTGAGCCCCCGTGGTGATTTCTGGGGCGATGGCCTCCCCGGCGTGCCCCACCAAGGCGATGGGCTGCATCACAGGAACATCGTCGCCCTCGGCCGAGAGCAGCTTCAGGACCGACCCCGAAACCCCCGCTTCCACTTCAAACGAGGCCTTGTCCGTTTCCACGTCGGCGACGATGGTCTTGGGCCCGATGGAATCCCCTTCGGACACCCTCCACCTTACCAGAATACAGGACTCGACGGTATTCCCCTGGCGGGGCATGACGATGGTTTCAGCCATGGGGGCTTGCTCCTTCTTTCGTTATACTTACGTTATACCTTCTTTTATGTTTTGCCAATGCTTTCTTTCAATTTCATGTTCTTTGGGGTGGAACCACAGTTCTCGAGTCTTTCGTCGGCCTTTCTCTCGCTCCTCCCAGGGAGAAGGCGGTCTCCATTCCGGGAAGCGCTGAACCGACGGGAGAAATTCCCCGGGACGATTGACAGGAGGGGCGCTTCGCCTCCAAATTCTCACCGGGCCCCAGGGCCCGGGAGTTTGCGGTGGCGACATGGGTGCTCTTGCACGGTTTCGGTGT
>JAHFSN010000137.1:2384-4926 GCA_023265735.1 Spirochaetaceae bacterium
CCCCGTCCTTCGAGCACCAGAGCGTGGAATCCGCGCTGGAGGCGCTGGGCTCGCTCCTGACGAGGGAAGCCGCCCAGGGGCCGGTGCACGTGGTGGGTCACAGTCTCGGGGGGATCTTCGGGGCCCTGGCCGCCGCGTCTCTGGATCGCCAGGTAGTGGCGTCGGTCACCGTGGTTTCGAGTCCCTGGGATTCGGGAACCAGGAGCCGCCTCTCGGGATTTACCAGGTTTCTGCTGTCCAGGGGGCTCCTCCCCGGCTTTGTCATCAGGCGGAGATTCTTCGGGCCCCGGGTGCCGGCCCGGGTTCAGAAAGCCCTCTTTGGCGCGGCGGTCCCGGAGGCTGCCGAAATCAAGGCGGTGATTTCCCGCCGGCCCTGGTTCCACGTGGAGGAACTGCCCCGTCCCTACCCCCACCCTCTGTTGGTCATCGGCAGCGAGGCCGACCGCGTCGTGGGCATCGAAGAATCCGCAGCCTTTGCCCAAGCCTTGGGCGGCCGGCTGGAGCGGATACCCAAGGCTCGCGGCTGGGGTCACGACGACCCCGCCGTGGAACCGGAGATCGCTCACGAATTGATCGATCTCGTAGAGAAGTTCATCTCTCGTTGGTGAGAAGGTCGGGCTACAGAAGAGGTCTGAGGAGGTCCTCCAGCTTGGCCAGGTCGGCCGCAAAGGTCCGGATCCCCTGGGCCAGCTTCTCGGTGGCCATGGCGTCCTCGTTGAGGAGCCATCGGAAGGACTTCTCGTCGGCGGAAATTTTGGTGACCGGCGCGGACTTGGCCGACTCGGGGGTCAGCTTGGTGACCAGGGTCCCCTCGGTCTTGGCCAGTTCACCCAGGAGGTCGGGGCTGATGGTCAGAAGCTCGCAGCCCGCCAACTCGATAATTTCGCCGATGTTGCGGAAGCTGGCGCCCATGATCTGCGTCTTAAAGCCGAACTTCTGGTAGTAGTTGTAAATGGAGGTGACGCTCAGGACCCCCGGATCTTCGACGGCGGGGATGGAGTCGACCTTTCGCGAGGCCTTGTACCAATCCATGATCCGTCCCACAAAGGGAGAAATCAGCCGGATGCCGCCTTCCGCGCAGGCCACGGCCTGGACGAGGGAAAACAGGAGGGTCAGGTTGCAGTTGATCCCTTCCTTCTGAAGGATCTCGGCCGCCTTGATCCCCTCCCAGGTCGAAGCGATCTTGATGAGGATGCGGTCCCGGGGAATCCCCGCCGCCTCGTAGAGCCCAATGATGCCCCGGGCCCGTTCCACGTTGCCCTGGATGTCGAACGACAGCCGCGCGTCGACCTCGGTGCTCACCCTCCCCGGAACGATCTTGAGGATCTCCAGTCCAAAGGCCACGCTGGTTTCGTCGATGGCCCGGGCCATCACCTGGGCGGCCGAACCTCCATGGGCCTTGGCCTTCTTGGCGGCCGACTCCAGCAGGGCCCGGTATTCGGGCTGGCTGGCGGCTTTGAGAATGAGGGAGGGATTGGTCGTCGAATCGACGGGGGCGAAGGCCTTGATGCTCTGGAAGTCCCCCGTGTCGGCGACCACCTTGGTGACTTTTTTCAGTTGATCCAAAAGGTTCATGGAATGCTCCTCCCTAAAGTTTAGTTGTTCAGTTATATTTCGACAAGTTTCTGGCGGAAGGCGGAGGACAGGATGGAGAAGGTTCTGACCATAGTCGGACAGGGACTGGCGGGCACCCTAGCCGCCCTCGAGGCCCACCGACGGGGCCACCGCTTCGTGGTCGTGGACCAAGGGGCCGGCGCTACGGCATCCCGGGTGGCGGCCGGCCTCTTTAACCCCCTGACGGGCCCCCGGTTCACCGCCGACACCGACGGCTGGGAACGCATCGTCCCCCTCTACCGCGAGATGGAGGCCCTCTGGGGCGCGAGGTTCGTCCACGAGCTCCCCCTCTTCCGGCCCTGGGACGGAGCCTTGAAACGGAGCCTGACCCTCCGCTCGGCGCCGGGATGGTCCGCCCGCGAAGACGCCGACGGCGTCTGGATCGACGGCGGCGGCTGGGTGGACCTGCCAACCCTGCTGGATACGGCCCGCCGCCTCTGGGTCAAGCACGGAAGGCTGGAAGAACGAAGCTACTCTCCCGAAGAAGGCCGGGGACGAAGGGTCTGGTGGTGCGGAGGCTTGGCCGACCTGACCGGCCCCGTTTGGGGCGGGGTAGCGGGGGTGGCCGGCCGCTGGCAGGGCGTTCGCGGTGACCTCCTGACCGTACGGATTCCCGGCCTGGTGAGGTCGTATGCCGAGGTTGGAACCCGTTTTCTCTTGCCCCTGGGCGACGGGCTCTTTCGATGGGGAGCCACCCACGAGAGCGACGTCCTCGACCAGGGTCCCCGCCCCGAGGCCGGGAAGCGGTTGGAGGACGAACTGACCCAAAGGTTAGGAGGGCGGACCTTCGAGGTCGTCGGTCACCAGGGCGGTGTGAGGCCTGCCAGCCGCACGGGGAGTCCCCTGGTGCTTCACCATCCCGAGGAAGGGGGTTGGATGCTCTTTAACGGATTTGGCGGCCGAGGGGTAAGTCTGATTCCAAGGTGGC
>JAHFSN010000137.1:4936-6224 GCA_023265735.1 Spirochaetaceae bacterium
GACCCGCCTCGACCCGTAATGTCAGTCGACTCCGACGATGACGTTGGAAGCCTTGATAATGGCGTAGGCGGACGATCCGACCTTCAGTCCCAGACTCTCCACCGAACCCTTGGTAATGACCGACGTGACCTCGGTTCCCCCGGGCAACTCAATCACCACTTCGGAATTGACGGCACCGCTCACAATCGACTTGACCTTTCCCTTGAGCACGTTTTTCGCACTGAGCCTCATCGAGCCCTCCTGAGGATCCGAATCTTTGAGACGCCAAGGTCTGCCATCAGGGCAAACCCTTCTCTTTCTTTCTGCGGTTGTGGATCACGCTAGCCACAAAGCTCAGGCCGATGAAGACCAGGCCCACCGTTCCGCTGACCACTTCGGGAACTTCAATTTCAACGGTGGCCAAATAGAGGATCAGGGCCAGGGCCCCAATGGCCCAGAAGGCTCCGTGCTCCAGATAGCGGAAGGCTCCCAGGGCCTTGTCGTCGACCAGTTTGACGGTGAGCGATCGGACGAAGAAGGCCCCGACACCCAGGCCCAAGGCGATCAGGTAGAGGCTGTCGGTGATGGCGAAGGCGCCGATGACCCCATCAAAGCTGAAGCTCGCATCGAGAACCTCCAAATAGACGAAGGCACCCAGCCCGGCCCCGGCGGCGAGCTTTTCCGAATGGAGGAGGGTTCCTATCCCATCGACGATAAGGAAAACGATGACCCCGAGGACGGCGGCCACCAGAAATTCCGCCCGGTGAGCCGGAGGCATCAGCTCGTGGAAAACCAAGGTGATTCCCAGGGCCAGCAGCACCCACACCGATTCCAGGCGGCCGAGCCGAGAAAGAACCTTCTCAACGCCGCCGATCCAGTGCACCTCTTTCTCAGAGTCGAAGAAGAACTTGGCAAACACCATCCAAAGGAAAGCGCCGCCGAAGCCGGCGATCAGGATGTGCTGGTCCACCAGAATGGCCTGAAACCGGTGAGGGTCCTGCCAGGTCATGGCGAGGACCTCCCCAAACGGAAGGGAGCTGACCATCCACACCAGAAGGAGGGGGAACACGATCCGCATCCCAAAAACGGCAATCACGATGCCCACGGTGAGGAACATCCGGCGCCAGAAGGGACTCATGGACTCCAGGGTTCGGGCGTTGACGACGGCGTTGTCAAAGCTCAGGGAGGTTTCCAGAATGCCGAGCATCAACACCGTGAAGAGGGCCGCGAGACCCGCAGACACGGTTCCATTGGTTTCGTAGCCAAGAAAGAACCCGGCGCCGAGGGCTAGGACGGCGGCGATGGTGCT
>JAHFSN010000138.1 GCA_023265735.1 Spirochaetaceae bacterium
CAGTACGAGCATGGAGTTCATGTCTTCATGCCTTACATTCACAGGTACTTTCCGGAGGCGAAAGTTGTGGCCGTCGTCTACCCCGGGGAACCTCCGGTGGACATGCGGAACGCCGGGAGACTTCGAGACGCGGTTCTGTCCGAGTTCGCGAAGGATCGAGACCAGAACTTTCTGCTGGTCTCCACCGACTTCAGCCACCATGGGACCCCTGACCAGACGGAGAGCAAAGATCTTCGCTCGGCCCAATTCTGGTCCGCGCCGAGTCCCGCGACCTGGATTCTCGCCGGGTGCGACAACCGGCCTGGCATCTTCGTCTTGGCGTCGGCCCTGGGCCCCGAGTCTCACTCCGCGGTTCTTTGGCATACGAATTCCTACCGGCTCAGCGGCCGCGATCGCGGGGACATCACGAGTTATTTCTTTACTTGGGTGTGGTGAACGGGAAATTGCCCCACACGGTGGCGGCCCGAAACCATTGGAGCCGAGGTTGATGCCACCCTGTGGGTCCCAAACCAGCCTTCAGAGACAGAGCCGTCAGAAACTCGTCCTTTGTCCAGCGGCGCTCCCAAACCAAGGGGGCCTGGAGGATGGTCCTGTGCGTTCCATCGACCACCATCAGCGAGTGCAGTCCCCGCACGAAGTCTTCGGGACCGGGAATCGGACGCCAGACTCCAAAGAGGGTCGGCTGGATAACGAGATCGGCGGCCTCCTGCGAGGTCACGGGCGGATACCTTGGGTCGACGGCCGCCTGCTGGGCCCCGTAACGCGACGCGGCCAGCAGATTTGAAGCTCCCGCCCAGAGCGCCAGGCAGCCCCGGTCCAGTCCTTTAGCCCGGAGACGGATGGCAAAACCCCAGGGAACAGAGGCCGGTTCCGGGGCCGGTGGGTCCTTGCCTTGCCACGTCTGGTTCAGCGCTTCTCGGGCCACCTGGGCGATCTCCCGCAAGCGTTGCGCCTCGGGGAGTGCTTCCAGCACAGCAAGGTCGGGATCTCGCCAGGCGCTGAGGATGGCCCGAGCCCCTTGATCGAGGGCCTGGGGGTCATGTTTCAAAACAGCTCTGCGAACCGCCGGGGGCGCCGCAACCCAGGTGCCCGTGTCCGGCGCGAACGAGCCTGTGAACGGAGTCCACGATGCCGGCTTGCCTTCCCAGAACTGCCAGGCCGCTTCCTCTTCTCCGCTCTCGGGAAGGCCCGCTTCCTTACCGCCGGCCAATTGCCAGATCCGGCCGTCCTGGGGCCATTGGTCCACGAGCCGTTCCAGCCAGGCCCACCCTTGGGCGGGGTCGCTCTGATATGCGCTCGACAGGGCTACAGTGACCACGGGTGGATTCTGGACCCGAATCCAGGCCGCGATCTGGTCCAGAAACAAAGAGGGATCGGGTCCAGGGTTCTTGGTGAGGATGTCCAGATCGAGAGTTACCGCCACAGGCCCATCGAGATGTTTGGAGAGCAAGACCTCGGCATCCAGAAGCTCGACGCGGTCGAGCAGGGACTTCTGCCGTTCGGGGGCCAGGGCAGACGTCTTCCTGCGCAGCCACGCCAGGCGGGCGTTCCGGTTGGGAAGGGCCAACGCCTTCCCCGAAATCCAATAGACTTTCTTGACCCATCCCCGGTCCACCAACGTCCCGACCCAGTCGACCGAGGTGGGAATCGTCGAGGGTCCGTCAAGGCCGGGCCCGGGGCCGAAGTCGTGGTGATAGTCAAAGAGGACCAAGACGGTTCCGGGGTGCTGGGCAGCGTATGATCGGACGGGTTCGTATCCCAGTCCGTGCCGGTCTGAAAGGACGAAGACGTGGGGTGTGCAGCCCACGAAGGTCGTCAGAAGGACCAGCGGAAGGAGCCACCGTCCCCGGAGTGCGCCGTTTCGCATCGAAGTCACATCTGGTTCGAGCTACTCGAAGTCGTGGGCGCTGCTGATGCCCCGTTGGGTCTCGTGGCGGGCGTCGGAGCCGCCGGCATCGGTGTGGGCATCAGGGTCTGCAGATTGGTGGCAGCGCTCCCCTGGGGTGCCGTCGCCTGGATCTGCTGGAAGTCTTGCCAGGCCACGGCCAGCCAAAGGTCGGCCTGGCCGTCGTTCCCCTGCAGGTGGTAGAACAGGGCCAGGTCGGCGGTCTTCGACGCCGTGTTGAGGAGCACGCCGGTGTCTGTGGTGGTGTCGGTATTTTTGGCGCCGGCCGCCTTGATCTTGGCGTATTCGGCATCGCTCCAACCCCAGACCAGGGGCAAACCCCAGCAGACGGCCAGGACAAATAGAAAGGTCAGTTTTTTCATGGAAACTCCGCAGACGCGGCCGCGGTCCCTGGGGCCCTTGGGTCTGCTCTTTGATTCTCGGCAGGAAAGGGGATCTTGGCAACGGGTTTGCTTTCCCCTAGCAGTCTGTCGGACTTAGGGTTTCGGTCCAGTCGGAGTGGATTTCGAGCACGATTTTGGTGAGGAGGGAGCTTCGAATCGGCGATTCGAGGCGACCGAGGAGCCGGAATCGGGCCGAAAGACGCCCGAATGGACCGAAAGTCCTTCGGACGCAGGGTTTTGGCCGTGGTTCTGGGCGCCCAAGGGCCTTCTTCGGTCAGCCCGTAGCCCAGCTACGGGCTTCCCTCATCAGTTTCTTGGTCATCCCAGCCCCATCGGCCAAAGCCCTGCCCCTAAGCCCGACGGACTGTTAGCTACTCTCCCTCACCACAAGTTCCACCGGCAGCACGGTCTCCATCGTCACAGCCTCGCCCCGGATCTGGCCAACGACCGTCTCGACAGCTATCCTCGACATCATTTCCATGGGTTGGCGAACCGTGGTCAGGCGCGGTACCAGGAGGGACGCCACCTGGGAGTCGTCGTACCCCACCACCTTCACATCTCCCGGAACGGCCTTTCCCAAACGCCGGCAGGCCTGGATGACGTACGCGGCTTTCACGTCGCTGGTAAAGACGCCATCGACGTCGGGATGCTCGGCAAAGAGCTTGTCCACGAGGGCCGTGTACTGGGAGAAGTCGAAGACGTCGAGGTTGGTCTCGACGAGCACATGGTCGACGCCTAGGGACGCGGCCTCCTCGCAGAACGACGTGTATCGCTGGTTGGGCAGTAGCTCGAGCTGCAGATTCCCGCCAAACATCGCCAGCTTGCGGCAGCCTTGGGCGATCAAATGGCGGGTGGCCAGCAGACCGCCCTGGCGGTTGTCCGAGGTCACCGAAGGAATCCTTCCGTCGATCTTGCGGTCGATGGTCACTAGGGGCATCGACAGGTGGAGGTACTCGTGGACGTCGAGGGTGTGGCTGCCCATGATGATGCCGTCCACCTTGTGACGCTTGAGCATGTCGATGTATTCCCGTTCCTTGGTACTGTCGAGCTGCGAGTTGCAGAGGAGGGTCTTGTAGCCGGCCTCGTAGGCGCACCGCTCGATGTGCAGGGCCAGCTCGCCAAAGAACGGATGGTTCACCGCCGGAAGGATGAGCCCGATCAGGCTGGATCGCTGCCGGAGGAGGGACCGGGCTACCTCGCTGGGAACGTAGTCCAGCTCCTTCATGGCGGCAGCGACCTTTTCCCGGGTGGCGGTGCTGAGGTAACCCTTGTTGTTGAGCACCCGAGAAACGGTGGTCACCGTGACCCCGGCCTTCAGGGCGACGTCTTTGATCGTTGGCATGGAAATCAGCCCTTGACGGCACCCTGAAGAAGGGCCGCAATGATCTGGCGTTGGAAGATCATAAAGATGACCAATGTGGGCACAAGAATCAACACCGTTCCCGCACAGAGGAGCGGAACGTTGGTGGCATAGTGCCCCTGAAACGCCCCCAGGGCTCCCGCCATGGTCCGGTGGTCCGGGTCTTCCACCAGCACGAGGGCGAGGAGGAACTGGTTCCAAGTCCACACCGCCGTGAGGATGCCCAGGGACGCCAGGGGTGCCCGGGCCAGGGGAAGGTGGATGCGCCAGAAGAGCTGCCAGGTGGTGGCTCCGTCGACCCGGGCCGCTTCCGAGATTTCGGGGGAGACCCCGACGAAATGAGCCCGCATCCAGAAGACGGCAAAGGGCAGGTACAGGGCGATCAGGGGCAGGACGATGGCCAGCCTCGTGTTGTAGATGCCCAGGAACCTCTCCAGATAGTAGAGGGGGACGATGATCCCTCCAAAGGGGAGGGTGAGGCCGAACACGAAGAGGGCCAGCAGGAACCGGGACCCGGGGATGCGAAGCAGGCCAATGGCGAAGGCGGCCATGGTGGATACCAGCAGAGTGGCGGGCACCACGGCCACCACGATGAAGGTGCTCGATGCCAGGAGGGTGGCCATGTTCGCGACCCGAAACGCCTCGGCAAAGTTCTGCCACTGGGGGTGGGCCGGCCAATCCAGCCCCGAGGGCACCGACCCCGACGGCGCCAGGGCCGTGAGGAAGATGCTGATGAAGGGCAGGATGGTCCCCGCCATGAGGGCGATCAGGAGGGTCCGGCCCACCGCCAGTTCCTTTCGGGAAACGGTCATCGGGCCCCCTCCCTGGTCCAGCGCTGGATGGGCAGGATCACGAGAATGACGAGCAGCATCAGCAGCACCGCCAAGGCCGAGGCCGGGCCGATCCGCTGTTCGGTGAACGCCAGAATGTAGATTTGAATTCCCGGTACCGAGGTGGAGTTCCCCGGACCGCCGGCCGTAGAAACGTAGACAATATCAAAGGCCGCCAGGGCCGAGATGATGGTCACCGTGAGGCAGACCCCAATCTCCTGCCGGAGCATGGGCACGGTGATCGAGAAGAACTCCCGCAACCAGCCCGTGCCGTCGATCCGGGCCGACTCAAAGAGCGCCGGGTCGATCTTGGTCATGGCCGTGCTGAGAAGGACGGTGCAGAACCCCAAGAGAACCCAGATCCCAATGATTCCCACGGCGGGCAGGGCCCAGTCAAAATCCCCCAGCCAAGCCCGGGCGAAACCGCCGAGGCCCAGCCACCCGAGAATCTGGTTGACCATCCCCGGAAGGGCCAGGATCCAGCCCCAAATGATCCCCGCGGCCACGAGGGGGATGATCTGGGGAAGGAAGAGGATGGTCCGCGCCGCGGAACCCAGGGACCCCGTAGCGACCCGGTGCATGATGCTCGCGACCACCAGGCCCAGACCCACGGGGATCACGCTGAAGAAGACCACCAGCTTGAAGGCGTTCACGATGGTTTCGAACAGGGCCGGAACTTCAAAGACCGTGGCGTAGTTCTTCCACCCGACCCAGGTCATGGCCCCGATACCGTCCCACCGGGTGAACGAGTAGTAGACGCTCATGAAGAAAGGCAGGAGGACGAAGGCCGCGTAGAGGACCAGAGCCGGCAGGACAAAGACCCAGCCAACCCTGACCTCGCGGCCTCCCCTCGGCCGGTGTGCCGGTTCTGTCACTGGGCCAGTTCTCGCAGGTATTCGGCCTGGACGGCCTTGAGCAGCCCAGCGGCGGTCTGCTTGCCGCCCACCATCTTCTGCAGTTCAGGGGTCCAGCCCTGGGCAAAGATGGCGCTCGTCGAGTTGGCGATGAAATCCATGGCCGTTCCCGCCTTGCCCACCACAACTCCCGCGGCGAGGGTGTCGTTGGTCACCGAGCCGGCTTTCACCTGGGGGGTCGATGCGTTGGCCGGACCCCCGGGGTTCGAGCCGCCGACGTCGACGTTGATCTGCCGGGCCACGGGGTCGGTCGCCACCCACGTCAGGAAGAAGGCGGCTGCGTCGGCATTCTTGGCCTTGGCGGCGATGCCGTAGGTGAGGGGGGCCGACATGGCCGCGGGGCTTCCGCCAGCTTTTTCGGGGGGCATCACAAAGAAGCCCACGTTGCCGGGGAGCGCCGCGTCGTAGCCGGGGTTCTGCCAGTCGCCGTTGAACGTGAACACGCCCTCTCCCTTGCCGAACCGGGCCGCCGCGTCGGTGTACTCGATGGCGTTGATATCCGAGGGGAAGTATCCGGCCTTGATCCACGATTCCAGATGCTGGGCGGCCTTGAGGTTGTCGGGGGTGTCGATGGTGGCGCCCTTCTTCTGGAAGATCCAGTCGTTGATCGGTTGGGTGGAGCCCACCGAGGCCATCAGGGCCTGCAGCGGGAACGCAAGACCCATTCCACTCTTGGCGCTGCCCCACTCCATGATGGGGACGAGCTTGGCGGCCTTCGCCTTGGCCAGGAGAGCCTCAAACTCGGCCAGGGTCTTCGGCGGCTGGGTCATGCCGATTTGGGCGGCCAGTTTCT
>JAHFSN010000139.1:0-982 GCA_023265735.1 Spirochaetaceae bacterium
CCCCGGGCAAGGGAGCACCTTCACTTTCTCCCTCCCCCTCACTCCCAGGAGGACCCCATGAACCCTCGGGTACTGATCATCGAGGACAACGAGCAAAACCTCTACCTGCTGACCTTTCTGCTGACCATGAATGGTTACCTGGTCGAGTCGGCGGGGGAGGGGACTTCGGGCATCGAGAAGGCCAAGGCCCACGTTCCCGACCTCATCCTCCTCGACATCCAGCTGCCCATCATGGATGGCTACGCCGTGGCCCGGGCCCTCCGCGAACAGCCGACCCTGTTGGCGGTGCCCATTGTGGCCGTTACGTCGTACGCCATGCCGGGAGACAAGGAGAAGGCCCTGGAATCGGGCTGCACGGGGTATATCGAGAAGCCCATCAATCCCGAGACCTTTCTGGCGGAAATCGGGGTCTACTTCTCTCCCGAAACCGGCAAGTAGATCTCGAAGCAGCTTCCCCGGCCCACGAGACTCGAGACCTGAACGAACCCCCCGTGCTGGCGGACGATGCCGTAGACCATCGACAGACCCAGCCCCGTCCCCTGGCCCGACGTCTTCGTCGTGAAGAAGGGTTCGAAGATCCTGTCCAAAACCTCGGCGGGCACACCCTCACCCGTATCTTGGACCCTCAGGCGAACGTACTGGCCGGGTCTTCCCTCGTTCCGCTGGACAAATTCCTCGTCCAGATCCAGGAGCGAGGTGTCGATGAGCACCTTTCCGGGTGGGGTGACGGCGTCCCGGGCGTTGGAGACCAGATTGAGGACGACCTGTTTGAGCTGGTTGGCGTCGGCCTGGAGGCGGGGCAAACCCGGTGCGGTGGTCAGCTCCAACTCAATCGTCGAACTCAAGGTGGCCCGAAGGAGGGGCAACAGGTGCTGAAGCAGATCGTTGACGTCCACGGGAGCGAGGGAGAATTCCTGCTTTCGAGCAAACGCAAGAATCTGGCGGCTCAGGGCGGCCCCCATCCTCAGGGCCTCCTGAATCT
>JAHFSN010000139.1:992-6181 GCA_023265735.1 Spirochaetaceae bacterium
CTTGGTCACCCGGTCGGCCACGGTTTCGGGCCGGGCCGCTTCCAACCCCATCAGACTGGTCAAACCGCCGATGACCGTCAGGACATTGTTGAAATCGTGGACGATGCCGCTGGCCAGCTGACCCATCAGCTCCATCTTCTGAGACTGAAGCAGCTGATTCTCGAGGGACCGCCGCACGGCCATGTCGCGCTGCAAGGCCGCGTTGGCTTCTTCCAGCTCGGCAACCTTCTTCTCGAGCTTGTGGAAGAGCGCGGCATTGTGTTTCTTCAGGAACTCAGCTTCCGAGCCCGGTTCCGGTTCCTCCTCTCTCGTACGTGACTGGAGTAGCTCGCAAACCGTCTGAAGAAGGAACTGGGGTTCCAGGGGTTTGACCAGAAAACAGTCGGCGCCCAGACTCTTGGCAAACTCCTCGTCCCTTTCGTCGGTGTAGGTGGCGGTGTAGAATACGAAGGGAATGCTCTTCAGGGCCGGATCGGCCTTCCAGCGCCGGCAGAGGGAAAAGCCGTCCATGACGGGCATGAGAATGTCGGAGATTACCAGGTCGGGGGCGACTTCGAGCACCCGCTCCAGGGCCTCGCCGCCGTGGGAGGCCTGGATGACCCCGTACCCGTTGGATTCGAGGAGCACCTGAAGCATGTAGAGATTCTGCTCGTTGTCGTCGACGATGAGCACGGTGGCCATAGAGCCAGTATAGGCCCTCCGGGGCCGGGACACCATGGCGACGTCGAACCAACGAGGTCGTGACGGTTTGATCGCATCCCCACGCGGCTCGACCCCGAAATGCTTTCGAGGGTCATCGAAGACCTGGGGCCCATTGCCCGTATCCTTGAGGGGGACAACCCATGAAGAAGGTTCAAGTTTTTCGGCTCCTGGCGTCGCAGTTGGCCCTGCTCTTCGGGAGGTAACTCGCATGCCGAGAATCCTCTTCGACCGCCTCTACCGCGAACACTCCCCGCAAATCTTCAAGCTGGCCTTGAGCCTGACTGGTCGGCCCGAAGATGCCCAAGACTTGACCCAAGAGACGTTCTCCAAGGCCTGGAAATCCTGGGGGGAGTTTCGCCAGGACAGCTCGTTTTCCACGTGGGTGTACCGCATTTGCCTCAACGCCGCCAAAGACCGAATGCGCCAGCGGCACCGGTTACCGGTTCAGGTGTTCACCGAAGACTGGGGCATCCCCCTCGAAGAGATCGTGGAGGCCCATCCTGGAACCGACCCTGTGGTGCTGGCCTTGGCCGAAGACATCCGCCTGAAATGCCTCTATGGGTTTGCGGAATGCTTGCCCCGGCGCCAGCGCCAGGTCTTCTGCCTGTCGCACGTCATGGGTTTCGACCACAGGACCATTGGGGAGATCCTGGACTGTCAGGTGGGAGCCGTCAAAGCCAGCCTGTTCCGGGCCCGGCGGCGGATCGACGGCTATCTGAACGGCCGGTGCACCTTCCTCAAGGCCGACAACCCCTGCGACTGCCGCCAGTGGGTGCGTTTTGCCCTCCGGCAAGGCATCGTGACCCTCCCCACGGGGTCGGACCAAGAGCGGCACGAGAAGCTGGCGGCGAAGGCCCAACGGGTACGCCGCGAAATCGGCTCCCTGGTCCAGATGCGCCAGCTCTACGAGCACACCTTTGGTGCCAGGGCCGATCAGGAGTTTCGGCAAAGGGTGAAAGAAGGAATCGGACTGAAAGAGTGGACGTCTCTCTGAAAAAGTAACCAAACGGGTTTCCCTTCGTCGAACAGGAAGAACGAAAGGAGGTTCGTATGAAGACAACCAACGAAAACCGCATGGCGGCCCCGTGCGGAACGTACTGCGAGATTTGTTTTGCCCATCAGGCCGGAGCCAACGCGGTGATTGAGTCCCTGGTGGCCCGAGGAATTCCCCGGGACAGGTTTCCGTGCCCGGGCTGCCGTGAAGTCCAGGGCGCCTGCCCCGTTTTGGAGACGCCCTGCTCCACCTACCGCTGCGCCGTCGAGAAGGGGGTGGATTTTTGTCATGAATGCGCCGAGTTTCCCTGTGACAAGCTCAACCCTGCCGCCCACCGGGCCGAAACCCTTCCCCACAACATCAAGATCTTTCACCTCTGTTTCATGAAGCAGCAGGGCCTCGAGGCCTGGAAAGCCAAGGCCGCCGACATCCAGAAGCGGTACTACAAGGGTGCCATGAGGGTAGGGGAGGGGCCGGTGCTGGAGTAGGCGGTTCAGACCCGGCTTCGTCAGGGACGCCGGTGCAGCCTTTCCAGACCCGTGTACGCGGTGAGTTCGAGCACGTCGCAGCGGATCAGTCCGCCCCGGACGAGGGGGAGGGTCTGCACGGTCGCCTGGGCCGCCGCCATCGAGGCTTCTTCCAGAAGCATCACGGCGTCCTGGGCTGGTCGGGTGAACCAGATCTGCCGGATCCGGCCTTCTTCAATCAACTGCCAAACCCGGGCCGCTTCGTCGACCAGCAGGGCCTCGTGTTCTGCCCATTCCACCGGGGCGATGTCAGAGGTGAGCACGAGGAACTGCATGGGGATTACTTGTTCGCCAGGACGAGGGTCACGCTCTCGGCCACGTCGAATGGCTCCTTCACGAGGGCGGCGTGGGTGGGGCAGAGCGGGACGATGTAGATGCTGGTGGGGCCCATGCTGGGCTTGAACACTTGGGCTCCGACCTCGGCCCGGGATTCGCACCCGATCACCGAACACTTCGATGCCGTTTTCTTCGCGTGGGTTTCCCAGAACTCCAGCCAAGTTCCTGCACTGGGCTTCTTTTGGGTCTTGACGGGCACATTCTCGATTCGCATAGCCTCTCCTTTCCGTCCGGCTCGGGAGGCGGAACCGTCAGTGTACTCCCAAACGTTCTGGCGGACCAGGGGCCTTCGCTTGTCTTTGGTCCTTCCGTCCCGCTCGATTATGAAAACCGGGCCCTGGTGGTTTCGGCCGCCTTTGTGGCGGCCCGCCCCAGGTCCATCGACACTAGTTCGTCGGAAAAGAGCTCGACGCCCCAGGGACCCTTGAACCCCGCGGCCTGAACCGCTTCGATGAACGACCGGATGTCCATGGCCCCCTCGCCGCAGAACTCACGATTCTCCGAGGGGGAGCCACCAGCATTCATCTTCGCATCGCCGAGTTCCACGCAGAAGAGGACGTCGTGCGGAAGGCGGGCCACTTCGGAAAAAGGGATCTTCCGGTCCACCATGTGCCAAATGTCGATGGCCAGGCCGCCGTTGGGCGATTCAGCCCCCCGGACGAGGGCCAAGGCGTCAGAGAGGTTGCCGATCACGGCCGCTCCCATGGGCTCGAAGGCGATCGCGGTGCCGTGGTCCCGGGCTTCGGCGCAGAGTTGGCGGAAGCTGTCGATCAGCCTCGGCAAAGGGCAACGCGAACGCTGAAAGTCTCCGACCTTGATCAGCCGGGGCTCCAGAACGTCTGACGCTTCGAAGAGGAACCGACGCCTTTCGTCGGAGACCCGCCGGAGTTCCCCGTCCTGGAACCAGTCCACCAGGAACTCCAGTTCAACCTGGGTGATTCCGTGGTCGTCGAGGATGACCTTGCAGTCTCGGAGCGAATGGGTTTCGACGATGCGCTCGAGATCGGCGTCGAGCAGCCCGAGGCCACAGAACCCTGCTTGCTGGGCAGCCTGGGCTCGGTCGAGAAGAGAGAACCGGCTGTATCCAGGCCCCCGGCCCGGGTAGGCTCCCGCCAGTGTCCAGTAGGAGGCGACCAGCGGGGGAGGGGGGAAAGTGGAATTCATGAAGGACCTCATCTTCCAGAATGTCTCATTTGGGCGTTGCGGAACAAGACAACTCGACCCAGCGACGTCACGCCTTGGGGGCCGCCGGGACCCTAACGCATGCCCCGATGACCCGCACGGGGCATTTGCGGTAGTTTATGGGAATTATGCAGGCCGCCTATGAGTTCTTTCGGGCCGGATCGGGCTTCTCCTTGATCGTGGCGGGGCTTTCTTTCCTCTTGACTCCCCTAACTCACCCTGTCTTCCGCCATTTCGGCCGGCTGTTCCTGTGTGTCGGCTGCCTCTTTACTCTCAGTGACTTGGACCCGACCCTCCGCCTTCCCGAAGACGCCGCGAACTTGCTCATCGTACTGCTGATCTATGTCCTCAGTCAGTCTCTCTTTGAGGTCGCCCTCTTTGTCTTCGGGGGAGAGCGTCACGTTGGCTGGGCGCGGCGCGTCTGGGTGGTCGGTGCCCTCTGGTCCGGGGTCCTCTGGGCGGTTCAACTGGTGGACTACCTGTTCGATTCTGGTCTGCACGTCAATCTGGAGGAGGGGCGGGCCGTGGGATTCTTCCACAACCTCGGGTCCGGAGCGGTGTACCTTTGGCCCATGGTCATCCTGGTCGCGTCGCTGACAATGGCGCGGTGGAACCTCCTGGACCTTCCCGGACGGGACAAGGCCGTCCGCCCCTTGATCGTGGGTCTGGCCATGATCCTCGGCTGCCACAGCCTCATTGTCCTGGCCATGGCGGTCAACTCCCTGGCGCTCTACCAGTTGGGGAGCACCCTCCTGGAACTGTTCGTTCTGGGCTGGTACTTCTTCGTGGTCCGGCGTCCCGAGGCGTTCGTTCAGATGCGGCAGGCCGTGGAAACCCAATCCTCCAAGAGAATGGGTGTCAGTCCGTCGGAGGGCGAAATCATTGGTTCGCGGCTGCAACTCCTCGAGTCGGAAAAGATCTACCGCGATCCCCGGATGAGCCTCGCCTTTTTGGCAAAGCGCATCCAGTTACCCGGCTACCAGCTCTCCCGGTACTTCAACCAGGTCCTCCAGTGCCGATTCTCGGAGTGGCTGAACCGCCTTCGGGTGGAAGACGTTTGCCGCGAGCTCGCTCGACGGCCCAAGGCCCGCATCCTCGACCTCGCCCAGGAAGCTGGCTATTCCAGCAAGGCCGTCTTCAACGAACAGTTTCGGAGGATCCTCGGGGTCAGTCCTTCCCACTACCGACGGCAGTTGCTCCAAGGAACCGATCGGGTTTCCGGCTTGTCGCGGTGTCCTGACGGGGACTTGGGCCGAAAGACGTCTGGATTTCGAAATCCGGACGATAGTAAATGTTAACCTAGGGTAACTTGCTCCCATTATGGAAAGTTCGCCGAATCTCCTGGGATCTCCCGCTTTCGCGCCGCAGGAATCGCTGGTGTGCGGTTGATGAAGGCGCATCCCAGGGGAAAGGCACTCGGGGCCTTGTTTTGCGGTTTGATCCTGCTG
>JAHFSN010000140.1 GCA_023265735.1 Spirochaetaceae bacterium
CTTCCGGGCCGTCGAGGACCCCAGCGTTCCGGAATACCGGCGCCTCTACGTCCTCGACATGTTCCCCTATCCGTCGGGCGCGGGGCTCCACGTCGGCCACCCCGAGGGCTACACGGCCACCGACATCTGGTGCCGGTTCAAGCGCCACAACGGGTTCAGCGTGCTCCACCCCATGGGCTTCGACAGCTTCGGTCTGCCCGCGGAAAACTACGCCCTGAAAACGGGCACCCATCCTCGGGTCACCACGGAAGCGAACATCGCCAACTTCCGGCGGCAGATCAAGAGTCTCGGTTTCAGCTACGACTGGGACCGGGAAATCTCCACCCACAACGAAAAGTACTACCACTGGACCCAGTGGATTTTCCTTCAGCTCTACAAGAAGGGCCTGGCTTATGAGGCCCTGATGCCCATCAACTGGTGCCCCAAGGACATGACGGGGTTGGCTAACGAAGAGGTGGTCGACGGCAAGTGCGACCGCTGCGGCACCCCCGTGGAGCGCCGGAATCTGCGCCAGTGGGTGCTGAAGATCACGGCTTACGGCGACGCCCTGGAAGACGACCTGGCGTCCATCGACTGGCCCGAGGGCATCAAGGCCATGCAGCGCAACTGGATCGGCCGGAGCGAAGGGGCCAACGTCACTTTTGCGGTCGATGGTTCGGACAAGACCTTTCAGATTTACACCACCCGACCCGATACGCTGTTCGGGGTGACCTACATGGTCTTGGCCCCCGACCACGCCCTGGTGGATCAGATCGTCACCCCGGCCCAAAAGGCCGCCGTGGAATCCTACCAGCAGCAGGCTCGGCTCAAGAGCGACCTGGAGCGGACCGAGCTGGCCAAAGACAAGACCGGAGTCTTCACCGGCGCCTACGCCCTCAATCCGGTGAATGGGGCGAAGGTGCCCATCTGGATCGGAGACTACGTGCTGGCCAGCTACGGCTTCGGCGCCATCATGGCCGTCCCCGCCCACGACGAGCGCGACTGGGCCTTTGCTCAGAAGTTCGGCATTCCGGTCATTGAAGTGATCTCGCCCTCGGGCCAGCCCACCTCCGGCGGCCTGAAGGCCTGCTACACCGGCCCGGGCAAGGCCGTGAACTCGGGCGAGTTTTCGGGCTGGGAAAGCGAACCCTTCAAGAAGAAGATCACCTCCTGGCTCGAAGAGAAGGGAATAGGCAAGAAGGCTGTAAACTACAAGCTCCGGGACTGGATCTTCAGCCGTCAGCGGTATTGGGGCGAGCCCATCCCCGTGGTCCATTGCCCTAAGGACGGCATCGTCCCCCTGCGCGAAGACCAGCTGCCCCTCCTCCTCCCCGAAGTGAAGAGCTATACCCCCACGGGCACCGGCGAGAGCCCCTTGGCCGCCATCGACAGCTGGGTGAACACCACCTGTCCCCACTGCGGCGGCCCGGCCAAACGCGAGACCAACACCATGCCCCAGTGGGCCGGCAGCTGCTGGTACTACCTGCGATTCATGGACCCCCAGAACGACCGGGCGTTCGCCGATCCAGCCAAGCTCAACTACTGGCGCAACGTCAACTTGTACGTGGGCGGCGCCGAACACGCCGTGCTCCATCTGCTCTACAGCCGGTTCTGGCACAAAGTGCTGTACGACCTGGGGTTGGTCAGCACCAAGGAGCCGTTCGCGCGCTTGGTGAACCAGGGGATGATCCTGGGTGAGAACGGCCAGAAGATGTCCAAGAGCCTGGGCAACGTTATCAACCCCGACGAGATCGTGAACGAGTACGGCGCCGACACGCTCAGGGCCTACGAGATGTTCATGGGACCGCTGCAGGACTCCAAACCCTGGAGCACCAACGGCGTGGCCGGAATCAACCGCTTTCTCAACCGCGTCTGGCGTGCTTCGGAAGACCTGAAATTCACAGACGCCGAGCCGACCAAGGACCAGCTGAAGCTCCTCCACAAGACCATCAAGAAGGTCACCCTCGATACCGAGAACATGAACTTCAATACGGCCATCAGCGCCCTCATGGTTTTCGTCAACGAGATCACGGGCGCTGCCGAACTGCCCAAGAGCGTCTGGAAGACCTTTGTCCTTCTGTTGAGCCCCTACGTGCCCCACCTGGCCGAAGAGCTCTGGGCCCTGGCCGGCGAGAAGCCCAGCGTGGCCCGGGTGCCGTGGCCGAAGTACGACGACGCTCTGACCGTCGACGACGAGATCGAGATGGTGTTCCAGATCAACGGGAAGATCCGGTCCAAGCTGGTGGTCCCCGCCGGTCTGGCCGCCGCCGAGATGGAAAAGCTGGCCCGGACCGACGCCCGGATAGTGGAACTTACGGCCGGGAAAGAGATTGTGAAGATCATTACAGTGCCGAACAAACTCGTCAACATCGTGGTGAAGTGACCGCGCCCTGCGGTCACTTCACCCTTGAGAATTCCGCCTGGGGGCAGAATTCTCATCGCTGATTCGGCGACATCGTGTCGCCGGGCAGCTTCGCTTTGCTTGTTGTGAAATGGTTTGGATGGGCTAAACTGCGGGCGAGGTGAATCATGAAAGTGACTCTGAGTCTTTTGGCGCTGCTCTTGAGCTGTCCGGTTTGGGCGGCGGACGTAAAGGTCGTCCCCAAGGATGTCTTGGCTTGGTACGACGACACCATGGGGATGTACGGCGACGTGAGTCTCGGGCTCGACAAGGCCAAGAACGCGGCCGACGCGACCAAGGTTCTCAAGAAGGGCTCGACGGCCATCCAGACCCTGAAACTGGCCCCCCGGTACCAGACTCTCAAGGGGAAGTATCCCCAGTTCTTTGATTCCCAGAACGACACGGCCTGGGTGCCTCCGCCAGACTGGGCAGCGGTATCCCGCAAGTACAGCAGCGCCGTGACGAGCCTGGGCCAGGGGTTCCAGAAGGTGGCCGCGTGGATGCAGGACTCGGCCCTGGCGGCGGCCCTCGAGGAGTTCAGTGAGGCGGCCGGGGCTATCGGTGGTGAGTCGGGATCCTAGGCTTCGCCCGCTCGAATTCCTTGACAGGCCCGTGGGCCCACTCGAAACTTGAGTCAAGGGTACTTCATGACGTCCACCCGGGCCTCCTTCCCCGAGTATCAGGCGCTGTTTGCGGCGTCGCTCGACGCGATTATGATTACGACGACCGATGGACGCATCTTGGCGGCCAACCCGGCTGCCTGCCGCATCCTGGGACGCGACGAGGAGGACATTCGGAGGCTAGGACGCTGGGGGCTGGTCGACCGAGACGACCCCGCCGTGGCCCAGGCCCTCGAGACCCGGGCACGAACCGGGTCGTTTGAGGGAGAGCTGACCTTTCATCGCAAGAATGGCGAGTCCTTCCCCGCCGAAGTCTCGACAGCCACCTTTGCCGACGGTGCCCAGGCTGGAAAGACCGTCATGATCTTCCGTGATATCACCGAGAGGAAACGAATCGCTGAGTCTCTCCGCCTGTCGGAAGAGAAGTTCGGCCGCCTGTTCTACATGTCGCCCGATGGGATTACGGTGACCAGACGTTCCGATGGGCGCTACCAGGAGGTGAACCCCGGGTTCACCCTCACGTCGGGGTACGAGCCCGACGAGGTCCTGGGCCACACGCCGATCGAATTGGGCATTTGGACAAGCGCCGAGCAAAGGGAACGCTTCGTTCTCGAACTCGAGGTGAAGGGCCAGGTTCTCAATGGCGAATTCGATTTTCGGTTCAAGGGAGGGAGGATACGCACCTGCCTTGTGTCGGCCCGCCCCCTGGAAATTGGGGGAGTACCGTGCATTCTGTCGACCACCCGGGATATCACGGAGCGCAAGCACATGGAAGAGGCGCTGCTGAGGACCCAGAAGCTCGAGTCCGTCGGCCTCCTGGCTGGCGGCATCGCCCACGACTTCAACAACATGCTCGGCGGTCTGATGGGGTTCTTGGAACTGGCCAAGGAGATGGATCGCCAGGGCCACCACGAACGGGTCTCCGGCTACCTCGAAAAGGCCCTGGGCATCTTTCCCAAGGCCCGGGGTCTGACCCATCAGCTTCTGACCTTCTCGAAGGGCGGCAACCCCATCCGCCGGACCCTGGCCTTGGGCCCCCTGGTGAGAACCAGCGCCACCTTTGCCCTGAGCGGCTCCAACGTCGTCGGGGAGTTCCACCTGCCCGACCAGCTATGGCCCTGTGACTGCGACGAAACGCAGATCAGCCAGGCCGTCGACAACGTCGTCCTCAACGCCATCCAAGCCATGCCCCTGGGGGGTGTCCTTACCGTAGGGGCCCGCAACGTGACGCAGGTCATGGGACGCATCGGTCGTTTCGTGGAGGTGACCGTCACCGACCAGGGCCCCGGCATCCAGTCCGAAAACCTGAACAAGATCTTCGATCCGTTCTTCACGACGAAGCCCGCGGGCCGCGGGCTTGGGCTGGCCACGGTATTCTCCATCCTGCGTAAGCATGGGGGGTGGGTCGACGTCACCTCGGTGCCCGGCTCGGGCGCCACCTTCCACCTCTACCTCCCCGCGTCGACCGACCCCCTTACCACGGCGGCGTCTGCGGCGGAATGCGTGCATCGGGGGGAGGGCCTCTTCCTGGTCATGGACGACAACGAGGCCATCCTGGAAGTGTCCACCGAATGGCTGATGTCGATGGGCTACCAGGTGCACACCTGCCGCGACGGGGACGAGGCGGTGAGGCTGATCGCCCGGGCGAACCAGCAGGGCCACCCTTACCGGGCCGCCCTCCTTGACCTCACCGTCCCCGGAAAACAGGGGGGGCTCGAGACGGCCCGCCTCCTCCGGAACTCCGACCACTCGCTGGTTTTGTTCGCCTCAAGCGGCTACTCCGAGGACCCCATCGTCGCCAATCCAGGCGATTTCGGCTTCATGGGGACCATGGTGAAACCCTTTCAGAAGAAGGACCTGTGTGTCCTCCTGTCGTCCGTGCTGAGTTCCTGCGACACTCCTGACAATTCCTGACACAAGGGAACGGTACCTTGGGACCAGGAGGAAGGAAATGAAACCTTTCGATAGTGTCTTGCTGTACGTCGACTCGCCGCGCCGCAGCGCCGAACTGTACCAGAAGCTGTTTGGGGGCCACCTGCCCGAGTTGTCCGACAACTTCGCCCTGCTCATCCCCCCGTCGGGGACACCCCTGGCCTTCTGGGCCCGTCACGACGTGAACCCGTCTCCCCCGGCCGGGGCCGAGGGCATGGAACTCATGGTTCACCTCGACAGCGACGCCGCCGTGGACCAGACCCTGGCCGAAGCCCAGGCCCTGGGGTGCCGGGTCCTCCAGCCAGCCGTCGCCCTCGACTTCGGCTACACCTGGCTGGTGACCACCCCCGACGGCCACCGTATCCGAGCCTTCTGCCCTCCGGCTTGATCTCCGACAATCCTCTATTAAAGTGGCGAGCAAAGCGAAGCCTGTGTAGCCCAGGGGCGATGGAGATCGGCATTTTGGCAAAGCCGAACAAGGCGAGTACCGCAGGCGTACATCTAGTACGCTGAGGAACGGAGTCCGCCGTGAGGCGCAGCCAAAATGCCGAGATCCGAGCCCCTACGGGAGCGGAAAGTCTTCGGCCAGGCCCTCCAGGTCCTCAAAGGAACCTAGAGGCGCCTCGCCGGGGAACCCCCGGTCCACGATGCGCTGGGCCAGGACCTCAACGGCCCGGGAGAGGGGGCTCTTGGGCCACTCGCGGCACAGGAGCTTGCGCTCGTTCACCGAGGTGTGGACGGCCGGGTCCCAGGGGGTCAGGGCCACGTACTCGATGCCCAGGCCTAGCTGCTTCTCACAGAGTCTGCGCAGGTGGGCGCCCTGGGTGAGGTCGGCTGCCTCCCTCCCCATGTTGAGGACCACCAGGGGCCTGAGGCGGCTTCGGGCGAGGGTGAGCTTGTCGGCCACCTTGGGCTCCTCCTGCCGGATCCATTCCAGGCTTTCATCGAGGTCGGAGCGGTTGGACTGGTGGGTGGTGAAGAACTCGGTGAGGGCCCCCGAGAAGGACTGCGGGGCGGCGCCGATTGGTACATGAGCCGGTAGAGCGAGGTCTTCAGGAAGCTGAAGGCGTTCAGGATGGCGGTGGGTTCGGCCACGGTGACCACGAAGCCCAGGGCCGAGGCCAAGAAGAAGTCGACGGTCTGGCTGTGGCTGCCGGCCCCCAGGTCGAGGAGCACGTAGTCGGCTTCGAGGGCTGACAGTTCACGCAGCAGCTTACGCTTGCGGACAAAG
>JAHFSN010000141.1:0-2217 GCA_023265735.1 Spirochaetaceae bacterium
AACCCTTCCCGAATGTATGGGGCCTGGGTAAAGAGCCCTAGCCCCCCGGCCGCCTCGAGGGCGTACTCCATGGTCATGACCTTGCCGCCCATGAGGAGGGCCGCCTTGTCGCCCAGAGGGGCCTGAAGGAAGACGTCGGACCCGAGGGTCGAGAGGTCCCAGGTCCACCGGTTCTGCTCGCGGTCGGGGTTGATTGAGTTCACCTCCAAGAGAGCTGAGAGGCTCTGTCCGTAGCGGCCCGAAAGGACCCCGCTCGAGAGCTTCACCGAGTCCACCATGTCGGGGTTGAAGATCGAGAACGCACCTCCCCAATGGTAGGGATACAGCACGTAGGCGCCGTCGAGGGTGGCGGTGGTTTCGTCGGGGTCCCCCCCGCGGACCGAGGGCCGACCCCCCAGGTAGCTCGTGTATCCCACCCCGGGGAGGGTCTTCACCGAGTGGAGGGCGTCCTCGACCAACCCGATCTTGCCGGTTTGCCGAACGTCCTCCTTGGTCAGGGCCTGGGACACCCCGGCCTGGGCCTCTGACTTCTGGGGTGCCGGGCGCTCGACCACCAGCTCGCGTCCCTCCACCACCCCCGACAGGACGAGGGAGATTTTTGCTTGAGATTCCCCGGCGCCGACCCCGACCTTGGCCGGAGCGTACCCGGGAAGCTGGGCGACGATGAGGACTCTGTCCTTGGTGTTCGGCACTGCGACGTTGGCTCGGCCCTCGGCGTCGGTCATCACCACGGTGGGCGAACCCACCACCTGAAGTCGAACGCCTTCGAGGGGAGTTCCCAGCTCCTGGTCGATGACGGTCACCGAAACCGACTGGGCCCCCAGCGATGCCGCCGAGAGGGCAATGAGGAAGAGAAATGTCCCAAGCGTCCTGAAGGAGTTCATTCGTGATTGCAACACCGGCCCCGGCCCAAACTGTCCCTCGGAATTGAGAGAAGGACGAACGTGCTACGAGGCGATGGTTCCTGAATCGTCCTTAAGGATACCCTGGGTGAGCCAGGTCGTCACGTCCTGGAGGACCGACGCCTGGCTGGTCTCGAAGATCCGGGCCAGGCCGCCCTCCTGGAACTGGTAGTGGGCCGAGAAGGGTTCCCACGATTCCTGGATGGGGACGAGACGGAACTTGGCCCCGGTGGTGCTGAGCGAGGTCTTCTTCTCGAAGAGGAACAGGCTGTTGGGCCGCAGGGGGCTTTCGGCGAGGATCTCGCGTTCGCTGGCCTTGATATGGTCCCGGGCCTTCTCTTCGAAGAGGACCAAGAGAAGCTCGCGGTAGACCACCGTGGCAGCCAAGAACACTTCCAGGGGCAAATACTCGTTCTTCAGGGAACTGAGCCGAATGGTCTGCTGGATCTCCATGGTGATCTCGAGGGTGCGAATTTGGATCACCTTCTCGGTGCTCACGAACTCTCCGGTTCCCCAGCACTGGTACCTGCGGACTTCGGTCAGCAGCCGGCGCAAGAGGAGGCTCAGGAGCTGGGCCAGGAGCCTCACGTTGGATGTGTCCCGGGCTGTCTTCAGCAGGTCCTTGACCATCGAGAGGGTCCCCATGAAGTCGCTGTACATACCCACCGACACCAAGATCTCTTCGTAGAGGTTCTCGGAAAGGACCAGATCGTCCTTGCTCGTGAACGCGAGGTCCCAAAGCTGCCGGCGGGCGTCGTGCATGGCCACGAGCCTGTCCTTCCAGGAGACGAATGACTGCTTCAGGCGGACCCCAAGTTCCGGGCGCTTGATGGTCAGGTGCTTCACCACCAAATCCACGCGGTTGACACCCAGCCATCGTTCGCAGTTATAGAGGGCCCGGGCCTGATCGTAGAAGATGTCGCCCGAGGGTCCCAGGATGTTGGAAACCTGAAGCAGGAGCTTCTCAAAGTCGAATTCGCTGGACTTGTAGGCTTCCTGGGACCCCTCGAGGCTCTTGCGCAACCGGACGGCCCAGTTCAGCTTTCGGAAAATCGACATCTTCACCAGGGAACCCGATTCCCGGAAAAGCCCCTCCGCCCAGTCTTGCACCCGGGAATCGCGAAGGGCCTCCTGACGGTAGAGGAGCACGTACTGCACACAGGCAAACGCCTCCCGAAGCTCGTTGACCACTTCGTACCGGAAGTACTCGGGGTTGCGGGCATCGAGGACCTGCCCCAGGTCAAACCGGTGCGGTGACCGCAGAGACTGGAGGAGGAACGTGAACATGTTGTAGTCGGTGGAAGAGAGGAGCGGG
>JAHFSN010000141.1:2227-6126 GCA_023265735.1 Spirochaetaceae bacterium
GGGGGCGAACGGAACGGCGGGACGGACCCTGGGGACGATCCACCTTGGGGAAGAGGTCCACCACGCCCTGACACGCCGCCTGGACGGCGGGCTCGAAGGCGGCCTCCCGGTAGCGGCTGAGGACCGTCAGGTCTTCGATCAAGTAGGGCAGCGCCGCCACAAGTCTGTCCTCAGAGTCAAGAAACGCCAGCACTTCATGGAGGAGATCCCGAAGACCCTCGTCCTTTGCCATCTCGACAACGGGAAAGAACCTCGTCCGAAACGCCTGGACCCACCGGCTCGAAAGCGGCCCTAAAGTATCACTCATTTCTCCCCCCCTTCATTTCCCCAACCCTTCTTCTGAAAAGAGGAAAGTTTGGTCGACTCACCACCCAGAAAACCTTCTTGTCAGAAATGAAATAAACTCCAAGATATTGCCCACAACAAGTCGTTAATGAAGAACAATTTAACGAAACATCCGTATGCCAAACATTATAAGACCCCCGGGAGGAATGTCAACCATGACACGCGTCATTCTGGGGAGAAACAGGTCGGCATACCCAAAATCGGGGACGAGCCTCAGTACGCTAGGGTGGGAGCCAGAAGCATTTCCGCCATTTTGAGATCGAGGCCCTTCCGGCGGGCCCAATCGATGACCTGGTCCCTCTCGATCTTCCCCAGGGCCCAGTAGGTCGAACCCGGGTGGCTGAACACAAACGCGCAGACGCTGGCGGCCGGAATCATCATGAAACTCTCGGTCATCCGAATCCCCAGGGAATCGGGGCGAAGGAGGTCAAACATGAGCTGCTTGTCGTGGTGGTCGGGACAGGGAGGGTAACCGGGAGCCGGGCGGATTCCTTGGTACTTCACGTTGAAGAGGTCGGCGTTGGACAGGTTCTCGTCGGGAGCGTACCCCCACAGGTCGCGACGCATTTCCCGATGAATCCACTCCGCGCTGGCCTCGGCCAAACGATCGGCCAGGATCTTCACCAGGATGGCGGTGTAGTCGTCGCCGGCCTTCTCGAACCCGGCCGCCCATTCGTCGGCGCCGAACACCGACCCCGCGAAACCGCCCATCCAGTCGGCTACCCCGGCGGACCGGGGGGCGATGTAGTCGGCGAGGCTCAGGTACGTCTCGCTTCGTTCCTTCTTCTTCTGCTGCCTCAGGAAGGCCCAGCGGGCGGCCACCTGGGTCCGGGCCTCGTCGTGGTACACCGTGACCACATCCTGGTCGTCGCGGTCAGCGGGCAGCTGAAAGAGGGCCACCCAGGCCTCGTAGCGGCGGTGGGTCACGATGTCTTCCAGCTGGCGCCGGGCGTCGGCCAGGAGCTTGGTGGCTTCGGCGCCATACTTCTCGTCGGTGAGAATCTGGGGGTAGTCCACGGGCATCTGCCATTGCCAGAAGAAGTAGGTCCAGTCGATGAGTTCAGCCAGGGCCTCCAGGGGAATGGTCTCATACTTCTTGATCCCGACAAACCTGGGCCGGGGAGGCACGTACGTCGTCCAGTCGGTGACAAACCCAAGCTGGCGCACCTCGGCCAGGGGGAGGAATTCCTTCTGGTCGTTCCGGGCGGCCTTCTCCTCTCGGACCCGGGTGTATTCGGCGGCCAGTTCCCCTTCGTAGGCGGGCCGCGAATCGTTCGATAGCAGCTTCTGGACCACGGTGACGGCCAGCGAAGCGTCCTTCACATGGACCACGGGACCCGAATACGCCGGGGCGATCTTCAGGGCGGTATGGACCTTGCTGGTGGTGGCTCCGCCGATGAGCAGGGGCATCTTCTGGCCGTTGGGGGCCCGGATCCCGAGCCTCTCCATCTCGCTGGCCACGTGGACCATCTCCTCGAGACTAGGCGTGATGAGGCCCGAGAGCCCGATGATGTCGACCTTCTGCTCTACCGCTACCCGGAGGATTTCGTCGCAGGGCACCATGACCCCCAGGTCGACGATGTCGTAGTTGTTGCACCCCAGCACCACGCCCACGATATTCTTGCCGATGTCGTGGACGTCGCCCTTCACGGTGGCCATGAGGATCTTGCCCTTGGCACCCACGTTGCCCTGCTTTTGGGCTTCGATGAACGGCAGGAGGACGGCCACGGCGGCCTTCATGACCCGGGCCGACTTGACCACTTGGGGGAGGAACATCTTGCCCTCGCCGAAGAGACCGCCCACGATGTTCATGCCGTCCATCAGCGGCCCCTCGATGACCGAGAGCGCCTTGTCGTAGCCCTTCAGCGCTTCCAGCACGTCCTCTTCGATCCACGCCGACAGGCCCTTCACCAGGGCGTGGCTCAGCCTGTCGTTGACGGGCTTCTCCCGCCAGGTCAAATCTTCGGTTCGGGCCTCGCCGGCCACAAAGCGGTCGGCCACATCAAGAAGTTTTTCGGTGGCGTCGGGGGTACGGTCGAGGACGAGGTCCTCCACCAGGGAACGAAGCTCGGGGTCCAGGTCGTCGATCAGGACCAGCTGCCCGGCGTTGACAATGCCCATGGTGAGGCCGGCCCGGATCGCATGGTAGAGGAAGACCGCGTGGATGGCTTCCCGAAGGGGGTTGTTTCCCCGGAAACTGAAGCTCACGTTGCTCACTCCCCCCGAGTATTTGGCGTGAGGGAGCGTCTGCTTGAGTTCGGTCACGGCCTCGATGAAGTCCACCGCGTAGTGACGGTGTTCCTCGATACCCGTGCCGATGGCGAAGATGTTGGGGTCGAAGATGATGTCTTCGGGAGGAAAGCCTACGGTCTCAGTGAGCAGGCGGTAGGCCCGGGTGCAGATCGAGATCTTGCGGGCCTTGGTGTCGGCCTGGCCCTTCTCGTCGAAGGCCATGACGATGACGGCGGCGCCGAAGCGCCTCACCTCCCGGGCGTGCGACAGGAACGCCTCCTCTCCCTCCTTGAGGCTGATGGAGTTCACGATGGCCTTGCCCTGGACGCACTTGAGTCCCTCGAGGATGACGCCGAACTTCGAGCTGTCGATCATCACGGGCACCCGGCAGATGTCGGGTTCGCTAGCCACCAGATTGAGGAAGATCCGCATCTCGGCGGCCGAGTCGAGGAGGGCTTCGTCGAGGTTCACGTCGATGACCTGGGCGCCGTTCTCCACCTGCTCGCGCGCCACCTCGAGGGCCTCGACGTACTTCTTTTCCACGATGAGCCGGCTAAACTTGCGGCTGCCGGTCACGTTGGTCCGTTCGCCCACGTTCACGAAGAGGCTGTCGTCGGCCACGACGCAGGGTTCGAGACCCGCGAGCCGGAGGGTGTGGGGATCGTCGGGCAGAGGTCGGGGCGTGACCGAGGCCACGGCCTCGGCAATCTGCAGAATGTGCTCGGGGGTAGTGCCGCAGCAACCTCCCACGATGTTCACCAGGCCCGACTGGGCAAACTCCTTCAAAATACCCGCCATGAACTCGGGACTGTGGTCGTAGCCTCCCAGCTCGTTGGGCAGTCCCGCGTTGGGGTGGACAGACACGGCCACGTCGGACACCCGGGCCAGGTCGGCCACGTGGGCCCGCAGAAGGTCGGCCCCCAAGGCGCAATTGAGGCCCACGCTCACGGGCCGGGCGTGGCGCAGGCTGTACCAGAACGCCTCGGCGGTCTGGCCCGACAGGGTCCGGCCCGACGCGTCGGTGATGGTCCCCGACAGCATGATGGGCAGAGCGTCTCCCGTGGCCTCGTTGTGCTTGAGGACCGCGTAGACGGCGGCCTTGGCGTTGAGGGTGTCGAACACGGTCTCGATGAGGATGAGGTCGGCGCCTCCCTCCGACAGGCCCCGGACGGCCAGGCCGTAGTCCTCGACCAGGGCGTCGAAGGTGGTGGCCCGGTACCCGGGGTCGTTGACGTCGGGAGACAGGGAAAGGGTTTTGCTGGTGGGCCCTAGCACCCCGGCCACCCAGCGGGGCTTCTGGGGCGTCTGGGCCGTCCACTCGT
>JAHFSN010000142.1 GCA_023265735.1 Spirochaetaceae bacterium
GATCGCTTCCGTTGGCGGCAATGCCCACCAGGAGACGGGCCCGGTTGCCCCCCCCGAAATCGACACCCGCGGGCACCTGGACCACGGCTATCCCCGTTTCTTTGACAAAGACCAGGGCGTCCTTGGTGCCGTGGGGCACGGCGACCCCGTTCCCGACGTAGGTGGTGGCCACGGCCTCCCTCTCGATCATCTTCTCGATGTACTCGGTGCTGACCTTGCCAGCTTCGCACAGGATGCGCCCCACGTCGCGGATGGCTTCGGCTTTGTCGCGGTAGCGGGCATTCAAACGGATAGTTCGGGCGTCAAGCAGGGTCATGTCATTCTCCTTGGGGTGTCCGGGGCCTGGGATGGCCCAGGATTCGGGCCAGGACGGCCCGCAATTCTGTGGGATTGCCGGCGGCCAAGGCGGCCTTGGCTTCGGGGGTGGTCAGTCCGTCCATCAGCACCGAAAGAGCGGCCTCCCCCCAAACGGGTTCGGGGGTCCTCCGGGGGTTCTCCTTGAAGCCCGCCTGGCCCGTCAGGCCCAGGCGCCGGCGGCGCAAGTGGTCCTTCAGCGTCCTCAGTCCCTGGTCGTCGAGGAGCGGGCTTACGACCACGTAGTCGGCCTCGGGCAGGGGCAGCTGGACGGTCGAAATCAGGAGGTCGTACTCGTCCCGGGAAAAATCCTTCACATCAAACCACGAGAGGTTAGCCACCACTTCGATCTCGGGAACCTCGGCCCGGAGCCGGCTGGCCAACATATGGGACGTTCCGATTCCCGACGAACAAACGATCAGGGCGCGGAACGGGGCCCCTTCGCCGTGGTGGCGCTCCACCGAGGCCGCGAAATGGAGGACGAGGTAGCCGACCTCTTCGGTGGGCACCAGGAGCTGGGGATACGCCTCGGCCAGGGACTGGGTCACGGCGGCCATCAGTTCGGGGAAGCGCTGCCGAATCTCAGGAAGCAGGGCGTTCTCCACGGGCAGCCGGTGCGACATCCGAGCCAGGGCCGGTCCCCAGTGGGCCGTCAGGCCCTCCACCAGCGTGGCATCCCCGGCAAAGGGGAAGCCCGTGAGGCGTCCGCAGGCCCCCACCAACTGCTCGACGCCCCGAGCCAGGTCCGGGGCCACGGGGCGGATGGAAAAGCTTCGGTTGGGCTTGGACGCCTCGAGGTGGAAGAACGCCCACTCCACCTCGCGTTCGGAGAACCGGATGCCAAAGGTCTGGGTGAGCCGTTCAAGCAGCCGGCGCGTGGGACCGAGGTCTCCCTCGGGCGTGGGGGACTTCTCGAGGACGAACCCGGCCTGGACCCTTTGCAGGGCCGTCACGAGGCGCAGGCTCATGGCCAGCCCGGCCGAGGGGGCCCACTCCCAGGACTCCTCCCGGGAAACCTGGTCAAACAGACCATCGATCTGGGTGACGAGCGAACGGGGAAACCTTTCGAGGAGGAAGGCCTCGCAGGCCGGAGACACCGCACTCTGGCCCGCGCCCCGGAACAGCGCCAAGAGATCGCCTTCGGGAAAGCGCTGGTGGAGGGCAGCTTCGAGGGCCAGCCGCTTCTGGAACTCGAGCCCCTCGATGGCCACGCCGTAACCGCGCCGCCGGACCAGTGCAAGCTCGTAGGGCACCAGCCAGCCCTCCAGGGCGTCGAGTTCGGCCCTGACGGCCGTGGTCCCCACCCCCAGTTACCTCTCCAGGGCAAAGAACTTCACCGCCGTGGGGGCCTCCAAAAGGAGGCTCGCCAGCATCCACCGGCGGTCGGCGGCGGTCAGTCCCCGGCCGGGAACCTCGCCCAACGAGGCCTGGAGGGCCAGGAGGCGGCCAGGTTCCCCGACCATGCGAACCCCTTGTCCGGACCGCCCCCTCACCGCCACGCCCCAGGGTTCCAGGGCGGGACCCAGACGGGCGAGCTCTCGGTGAACGGTCCGAGGACTGATGTCCAAGGCCTCGGCGATCATCCCCAGGGTGACTTCGTGGTCACTGTCCAGAAGGATGGCGATGGCCCGACGCTGACGATTCGACAGTTCCATGGAAACCTGTGCTCCTCCCGATATCCTAAACCGTTTCGGGGACTTTCCCGGCCAGCCGCTGAACCAAGGTGTCGTAGACGGGGCTCTTGAGGAAGTCATCGACGGAAATATGCTCGGCGTGCGGTGCCACCTGGCGTGCCCGGCCGGTCAGCGACGAATGGGTGATGACCAAGTCGGCGTCCTGGGGAAGCTCGTTGATGGCCGAGTTGGTGACCGTCACCGCCAGGCCCGCCTTCTGAACCTTGCCGCGCAGGAGCGAGGCGCCCATGGCGCTGGAACCCATGCCGGCGTCACAAGCGAAGACAATCTTCTTGATGCCCTTGGACCCGATATTGGCGGCGACTGCCGCGTTGAGGGCCGCCCCCTTGAGCTCGGCCGTCTTGGCCGCCGCCGCCGAAAGGTCGCCATCTTCGGCCTGCTTGCCGAACTTGAGGAGGGCAAAGGAGACCACGAAGCTGACCGCCGTGGCCGCCGTGATGCCGATGAAGACGGGGATCAACCCGCCCTTGGGCGTCATGGCGATGTAGGCAAAGATGGAGCCGGGGCTGGGGGGTGCCACAAGGCCGGCGCCCAGGAGGCTGAAGGTCAGGGTACCGGTCATGCCGCCGGCGATCACCGCCAACAGCAGCTTGGGGTTCATGAGGACGTAGGGGAAGTAGATCTCGTGGATACCGCCGAAGAAATGGATAATCACGGCGCCGGGAGCCGATTCCTTGGCCATGCCCTTGCCGACGAGCCAGTAAGCCAGCAGAACGCCCAAGCCGGGACCCGGATCGGATTCCAGCATGAAGATCAGAGACTTGCCGTGCTGGGAAGCGTCCTGGATGCCGATGGGGCTCAGGACGCCGTGGTTGATGGCGTTGTTGAGGAAGAGGATCTTGCCGGGCTCGATGAACAGGTTCGCCAAGGGGAGCGCGTTCCAGCTCACGATGGCCTGGACGCCCGCGGCCAGCAGGGTGCTGATCCAGCCCACCACCGGTCCAATGATCCAGAGGGAGATCAAAGCCAGACACATGCCCAGGATGCCCAAGGAGAAGTTGTTCACCAGCATCTCGAAGCCGGTGGGGATCTTGCCGTCGAGGGCGCGATCAACCTGCTTCATACACCATGCCGCGGCCGGACCGACGATCATGGCCCCCAGGAACATGGGGATGGAGGCACCCACGACGACGCCCATGGCGGTGATGGCGCCGATAACGCCTCCCCGGGTGTCGTGGACCAACTTTCCGCCGGTGTAGGCGATCAGCAGGGGGAGCAGGTAGGTAATCATGGGACCCACCAGCTTGGCCAGGGTTTCGTTGGGTATCCACCCCGTGGGGATGAACAGGGCCGTGATCAGGCCCCAGGCGATAAAGGCCCCGATGTTGGGCAGAACCATACCGCTCAAGAATCGTCCGAACTTCTGGACGCCGACCCGGGATCCGCCGGTGGCCAAGATCCCCATGGTATTTTCCTTCATTGCGATGCCTCCTTCGAGCATACGGCCCCTTGGACCGATGCGTCAGGATACGTCTGGTTCCCCGGGCCGTAAACGAAATGAAAAGGCGGTTTGGTCGCTGGTCTCCTTGCCATTTCCCAGGAAGTTAGGAGGGGCAAAATATGCCCCTCCGGCGAGATACGGCCCCGAAACTCATTCCTCTGCGGTCCGAACGGCCTCCCGGAAGACGGCCACGAATTCGTCCACCGACAGGGTCTCGGCCCGGCGGCCCAGGTCGACTCCGACCGAACCGAAGGCCGAAGTGAGGCGCTCGTCCGAGACCTTGAGACCCGAGGCGGCTCCGGGCAAATTGTTACGCAACGTCTTTCTGCGGCTGGAGTAACACTCGCGGACGAACGAGGAGAATCGGGCGTAGTCCAGGCCGGGGTAGCGCCTGTGGGCTTTCAGTTTCACCACCCGGCTCGTCACTTCCGGGGCGGGATAGAACGACCCGGGCCGGAGGGTGACGACGTCGTGGACCGTGAAGGCCGACTGGCACAGGATGGAAAAACTGGACCGGTTCTTTGTCCCCAGGGGGGCCGCCATCCTCTGGGCCATCTCGAGCTGAACAGTGACGACAAAGGCGTCGGGAAAGAACCCGCCTTCGATGAAGTCCCCGATAATGGCGCTGGCGGCGTTGTACGGAAGGTTGCCCACGACCTTTGATACCCAGGGCTGGCCCTTCCAGGTCTTCACCACGTCTCCCTCGATGACCCGAAATCCGGCCGGGGCCCCGCCAAATTCCTGGGTCAAGAACCCCACGTACCCGGGGTCGATTTCAAAGACGGTCAGCGGGTGTCCGGCTTCGACCAGGTGATGGGTCAGGGCCCCCAGACCCGGGCCGACTTCCCAAACGGGCTCACCCGGAGCCAGCTCCAGGGCGTCGAGGATCTGCTTCCGGGCCCCCGCGTTGATCAGGAAGTTCTGGCCCCACCGTTTGAGGGCCGAGTAGCCGTTCTGGTCCAGAAAGGCCTGGAGGGACGCCGGGGAATCGTAGTTCAGATGAATGGGCAAAGGGACCTTCCTGTGACGCCTGTTATAGAGAAAAACCGACGCCACGCCAAGGCCCCCGAGGCCCCCGATCCAGGCTGCGGCCCCGCCGAGGACCGGAAAGCGGCCGGCCCAGGCCGTGCACGCGAAGATGGCGTCGTAGACGGCTCCGAACCCCGCGGCAAGAAGCTCGCTCCCGCCGGGAAGCGCAGCCACCAGGGGACCGGCGACGGCCACCAGCACTCCCCCCGCCAGGTAGACGGTCGTCAGGAACACCAGGGGCGGCGTCATGACCAGCCCGATCCACCGGACCTCCCCGAACAGTCCCAGGAGCAGGGGAAGCGTCGAGGCCATGGCGGCCAGAGACGCCCCCAAGTTGGTAGCCAGCCACCGGCCGGCCAGGGGCCGCAGGGCCCTCTCCCAGGGCTGGCTCCAGAGAAACAACCCCGCCATGGCCAGAAACGACAGCTGGAGCGAGAGGCTGCCGGCCATGTCGGGCCACAGGAGAACGCTGACCACGAACGACTGGGCCAGGAGTTCCCGCAGGGGGACGAACCGGCCCGTGAGCCCCCACCAGCCCCCCAGAAAGGCCATGACCCACGCCCGCCACAGCGAAGGGATGGGACCCGCGAGGAGGCAGAAGGCCGCCAGGATCACCTGGACGCCCAAGAAGACCGCCGCGGGGGGCGCCCGGCGCTGAAAAAGGGCGGTGAGGACCAGGGCCAGCAGGCTCAGGTGCATCCCCGAGAGCGCCAGAACGTGGCTGCAACCGGCCCATCGAAAGGAGTCCTTCTCCCAGGGCGTCAGATCGTCGGTGGCTCCGACGAGCAGCGCCTCGGCCAGGGCCGCCGGACCTGGACCCAGCATCTGCAGGTGCGCCGTCAGGGCGCCGCGAACCGAGGCCCGGACGCTCCACCACCAGCCGTCCCACCCCCGCTGCCGACCCTGGGACCAGACCAGGAGTCCCCCGGGGACCAGCTTGCCCGACCACAACCACCGCGACCCGGTGAAGGGAGACGCACCCCGGTACCCGACGACGGTCACCGTGGCGTCCGCCCTCCCCCACCATTCGCCCCGGTGGACCTGGTCGACCCGGAGCCGGAACGGAACCGTCCCCTTGCGGGTCACCGGGGCCTCGGCCACGACGGTGCCCGTGCCCGACAGCGGTCCCTCGGGGTCGAAGGGCCAGATTTCGGGGACGGGACACGAGGATCTCACCCCCCAAAGCAGGACGAGGATGGCCGCCGTCAGGCCGAGGGAGTCCAGGGGCGAGAGGGACCGCCACCGACAAACCCCCGCGGCAACGACGAGGATTCCGGCGACCCAGGGCCAGAGGAGGGGAAGGTACACGACGGGAAGGAAAACGAGGACGAGGCATTGGGCGGGCCGGCACCAGGCCTGGCGGATGAGAAACCCCATGCCCCGTCTGACGGGGACGGAGGGGGCCTTGCTTCAGAACAGCCCGGGAACGGGCTTCTTGGCGGCCTTGTCCTTCCTCTCGTCGAAGACGTCGTAGACGTAGGTCAGGATGGTGTTTCGGGTTTTGTCCGAGGGCGGGACGGCCTGGATGTGGAGAACCGACCGGTTCTTCTTCTCGTCAAAGGTGATGCCCCGGATGGTGCCGCACATGGCGACGGTCTT
>JAHFSN010000143.1 GCA_023265735.1 Spirochaetaceae bacterium
CGATGCCCACGGATTGTCCCTTGGCTCCCTCGGCCAAACGGCGGATTTCCTCGGCGACCACGCCGAATCCTCTCCCCGTCTCTCCGGCGTGGGCGGCCTCGATGGCAGCGTTCATGGCGAGCAGGTTCGTCTGGTCGGCGATCATCCGAATCACCTGGTTGGCTTCGACGAGGCGCTCTGATTCCTCGGCAATCCGTTCCGTGAGTTCCACCCAGTCCAGGACCTTGGTTTGCCCGTCTTGGGAGGCCGTCTCGAGGGAGCGGAAGGCGTTCACCATGACCTCGCCGCGGCTCTGGATGGACCTCAGGTTGGCGATCATTTCCTCAACGGAGGACGAAGATTGGGCGATGTCCCGGCCCTGGTCCTCAATGAGCCCTCGGAGACGACCAGCGGTCTCGACGATGGCCGCGCCGCTGTCGGCCGCCGTCTTGGCCTCTGTTCTCTGCACCTCAATGGCTTGCCGGACCTCGCCGGTCACCTCGAGGATCTCGGCCGACGCCAACGCGGCGGCACCGGCCTGGGCGTCGAGGATGGCCGCCGACGCCAGCAGTTCGTCGCCCGTGGTGCGGATGGCCCGGACGTTGATTTCGAGTCGGCCGATCATGGCGTCGAAGCCCCGGCCGAGGTCACCGGCCTCGTCACCCCGACGGAGCAGTGCCGCGTCGGGGTGACCAGTGAGGTCGCCGCCCGCCACCCGGGCCCCCAGCCTCGTCACTTTGCCCAGCGATCGGGAGATGTTGGCCGAGAGCAGCAGACCTCCCCCGACACCCACCCCCAGGGAGACCGCGACGAGGAAGGCAGCGAACCAGAAGGCCTGGGCCGACGCCTGTTCCTGCAGCCGGGCTCCCTCGGCGGCGGTCTTGGTCTTGTGGTCGATGAGGGCCGCAATGTTCTGGGCGGCGGCCGTCGACGAGGTTTTTCCGACACTGACCAGAAGGATGACGTGGGCGCCAGAGAGGTCCCCGGCGTCGAGGGTGTTCAAGGTGCGGTCCACCGCGGAGAAGTAGGTGAAGACGGACTTGGACAGGGCATCGGCCAGGGACTGGTCTTCCTCGTCGGACACGGTAGCTCCATAGGCCTTCAGGGAGGCCTGGAGGTCGGCCCGGCGCTGGACGAGGTCCGCCCGGGCTCCGTCGGCGATTTGCGGCTTGTTGAACCCGGGCTCTTTGGCCAACAAGAGGTCCCGGAGGGAACTCTGGAGACCAAGAAAGGAGCCCTCGATTCGGACCAGTTCGGCGATCCCCAGGGTGGCCTGACGGTACGTCCTTTGGGCCAGATCGTTCTGGGTCTGAAGCTGGAACGTCGACCAGATTCCTTGCAGGGCCACCATGCCCGAAAGGGCCAAGAACGCGGACATGAGTTTTCCTCGGAGCTTCATCGTCACCCTCTGGAAGGATTCAACCGAAAGGGGGCGTTCTGATCAACAGAAAAAGGCTTTCAGACATCTTCGTAGTACAAACTGAGTACACCTACCAAATGGATGTCCTCCCAGGAGAGCCAAAGAGGTCCCGGGGAGCCGCACATGGCCCTCCCTCGCGCGCCGTGACCGCTAGAAGCTGTAGTAGCCGCCGATGGTCGGCGCGAAGGCATTCACAGAGAGGTTCGTGTCGGTGCTGGAGAAGGAGTAGGGACCCGATCCGGCAGAAGTCGTTTCGTAGCTGAATGTGGCGAAGCCCTGGGTGATCCGAATGGACCAATGCTCGGCAAACGACGCGTCGAGCACCAAGGGCCAGAAGAAGGAAAAAACCGAAGCGGACCAGCTTCCCGAGTAGCTCTTGGGCGGTCCCAAGCGAACGAATTGACCTCCGATGCCGCTCTTGAGGGCAAAGGGCCCGGCCGAGATCAACGTCCCCAAGAAAGTCACTCCACCGCCAAAACCGGACTGGTCATCATCGATACTATTCGCCGGGTCATTTTCCTGGTAGGTCAGAAACACGAGAAAGGGATCAAGCTCTGCGTTGGTCAGAGGAATGATGAAAAAGAATTGATAGGTCCCCTGGCTGGAACTGTAGTCCGGCGATCCCGTGGCCGTTTGCCGCTCACCGACGAAAGTTCCGGTTGCGCCCAGTCCGTACTTTCCCTCTTCGGCCACCGCCATGGTCGTCGCCCCGAGCAAGAGCATCAGACAAACAAGCCCCTTCATGATCACTCCTCCGTACCCAGGAGACGCAAACGCAGGGTACTATCGATAGACATCCATACAACTCGTCCCCTGTCAATCCAATCTGACAACTGTCTTCCGAAGACCTTCCCGTGGCACCCGCCAACCTCCGGTATTTCGTGACTCAACGCGTGGGCTCCTGTAGAATGTCAGGGTGAAACGAACCACCGTCTTCATCTGCCGCGAATGCCAGCACTCCGAATCCAAATGGCTGGGCCGGTGCCCCCAGTGCGGGGCCTGGAACAGCCTCGAGGAAACCACCAAGGGACCCGAGGCCAAGGCCCCCACCATGGCCGGGGTGCCTCGCCCCTCTTCGGGGGGAAAGAGCCTCCCCTTGGCGTCGTTGGTGACCCAGGAAGATTGGCGGTTTGACTCGGGCATCGGCGAGGTGAACCAGGTGCTGGGCGGGGGCATCGTGAGGGGGGGTACCGTCCTGGTCGGCGGAGAACCCGGCATCGGCAAATCGACCCTCCTGCTCCAGCTGGCGGCCCGGGTGAAGACGCCCGGCCGGATCCTCTACGTTTCGGGGGAGGAGTCGGCGGCCCAGCTCAAGATGCGGGCCGACCGCCTGGGCCTGGCGCGGACGGGTCTGGAAATCCTCATCGAAACCCACGTGCCCGTCATCACCGGAGTCTTCGACCGCCTCAAGCCTGTGGTCATCGTCATCGACTCCATCCAGACGCTCTACAACCCCGACGCCGGCGACGTGCCGGGCACCGTGAACCAGCTCAAGTACGGCTGCCACGAAATCATCAGCTGGGCCAAGGAACACGAGGCGGCGGTGTTCCTCGTGGCCCACGTGACCAAGGGGGGCCAGATCGCCGGCCCCAAGCTCATCGAGCACATGGTCGACACCGTCCTCCACTTCGAGGAGGCCGCCGGCGAGGTGCGCATCCTCCGGGCCACCAAGAACCGGTTCGGAAGCGTCGACGAAGTGGGGCTGTTCACCATGGACGAGAAGGGCCTGAGCGAGGTGAAGAATCCCGAGGCGCTCTTCCTCATCCGCCGGGAGGGAGAACTGCCCCCCGGGATCGCCGTGGCCCCCATCTTCGAGGGGACCCGGGTCCTCTTGGTCGAGATCCAGGCCCTGACGGTTCCCGCCAAGGGAGGCCTGAGCCGCATCTCCAGCGACCGCATCGACTCGACTCGGGTGAGCCGGGTGGCGGCGGTGTTGGAAAAGCACACGGGCATCCGGTTCAGCGACCAGGACATCTACGTCAACGTGGCCGGCGGCATGCGGATCAACGACCCCGGGGCCGAGCTCCCCCTGGCCCTGGCCCTCTACAGCGCCCGAACGGGCACTCCCCTCCCCCCCGGCCTGGCGTCGGCGGGCGAACTTTCCCTGGCCGGCGAGGTCCGCCCCACAGCCCATCTGAGGCGCCGGGTCAAGGCCGCCGCCGACCTGGGGTACCCCAAGACCATCGTCCCGGAAGAGGGCGGCATCCGCAAGGTCAGGGACGCCATCACCGCGGTCTGGGGACAGAGCACGCCATGACCGCCGGCCGGCTCCCCCCGGCGACACGCCAGCGGCTGGAACTGCTTCGGCTGCTCCTGGACGACCTGGAGTCCCTGGGGAGGGACCGGGTCACGAGCCGCGACCTCGGCCGCTGGCTGGGCACCACCCCCGACTCCGTCCGCAAGGACCTGTCGGGATCCGGACCCGGAACACCGGGGGCAGCCTACGACGTCGCCGATCTGCGCCGGCGGCTCGACGAGCTGCTGGACCCGCCCCGTACCCTTCGTCGAGCCCTGGTGGGCCTGGGCGACCTGGGCTTGGCCCTCGCCCAGGGTCCCCAGCCTTTTGTGGTAGGCTTCGACGGGCGCACGAACCGTCTGGAGCAGGCCGACCTCCCGTTCCCTCTCTTTCCAACCACCGAGATCGTGGCGGTGAGTCTGAGGATGGAAATCGACGTGGCCGTTTTGGCCGTGGGGGCCCAGGAGGTCCAGCGGATCGCCGAGCGGTTCCTTCAAGCGGGGGTGAGACGTCTGGTGAACTATTCCCCGGCGGTGCTCCGGGTCGACCGTCACAAGATCGAAGTTTGGGAGCGGGGTTTCCCTGTCTGAACCTCGTCCGCTCAGGGATTCGGCGCGGGTTCCGCCGGGGGACCCTCGGGGGCCGCGGGGGCGGGTTCGGGTGCGGCCTCGGGGACCGGTGACGGTTCGAGCGGCGCCTCAGCGGTCACGGTGACTCGGTAGGCCCGCTTGGTCCCGTTGGTGGCGGTGACCACGTAGGTGACGGGGGCCGAAAAATCGTTGACGGTGGTCCCGCTCACCTGCACGGCGTTGCCGACGGATACCTGGGCACCCTGAATCTCAAACCGGGCGACGAGGGCCTGAAGGTCGGTGCCGAACGGAACGGTGACGGCGATTTCGTCGCCCTGAACGACGCCGCTGACCGGGGGCAGAACGAGGGCGAAGGACAGGATCTCCTTCTTGTCGCGGTTGAGCCACGCCGTGTAGGCGGCCGAAAACCTTTGCCCCTGGAGCAGGTCGGCGGGTGGGGACAGAGCCTCGATGACGGGCAGGATGGTGGCCCAGTCCGATTTGTCGAAAATCCGGCCCAGGAGAGGATCGCGGCCCTCGGAGGGTCGGAACAACAGGGCCACCAGGGCCTCTCGCCCGTGGTCTGCCCCGTAGAGCCCGGGGTCCTTCAGGTCCTGCCAGTCTCGGGTGAAGGCCTTCAGCACGTCGAGGCCCGCGTCGAGGGCGGCGTGGTCCAGCTCGGGGCGCACCCGCTGCGGGTCGACGGCCAAAACGGCCTTGATGAAGTCGACCCGGTGCTTGGAAAAGGCATACCGATACAGCCGGTTAGCCGTCACGTCCGACCAAGTGGCCTTCACAAGGGGGGCCACTGTGGCAAAATCGGACTTCTCGAGGATGGCCAGGACCAACGGTCCCTCCCCGGGTGACCTCTCGTCTCCCCAGAGGACCGTCTCCAGAGCGGTGGGCTGGAACAACTCGGGCTTGGTCAGGTCGCCCAGACCGTGGGTGAGGGCCTTGAGATAGTCCAGACCCAGGGCCAACGCCGGGCGAAAGAGCGAAGGCCGGATGCCCACGGGGTCCTGGGCCCGGAGGGTTTGGACGGCTGCCAGGTTCTTGCGCTCGAAGGCAGTCCGGTAGAACCGCTCCAACGGAATCTCGTCCTGGGCGAGACCGTTTGTGACCAGATATTTGAGCAGGTCAGGGTCGTTGGCGACCACCTCGGCGCCCCAGGGGTTTTCGTATTTGCTGCCCGTGGCGTTGAAATTGGGGGCGATGTGGAAGTCGATGAGGTACCGGAGCACCTTGCGGCTGTTTCCCGCCAGGGCCAGGTTCCACACCGTCTTGCTGTCCAGGTCACCGTTCTTCAAGATATTCCGCACCTGATCGAGGTCGTCAGCCAGGAAGGGCACGTAGGCCCGGTACGGGTCGATGACCGACAGCCGCGACGACTTGCTGCGGCGCTCGTTGGCCTTCACCAGGAGGGCAGCGACTTGAAGTTGGTTCTTGTCGAGGGCGGCGTCGATGACGTTGCCGGGGGAACCGGCCACCCGAGGTTCGAGGAGGGCGCCGCCGTCGAGGAGCCGGGACACGATCCGGGGACCGAGGTTCTGCATCACCGCGAAGGTCAGGGGCGACCAGGCCGCGTTGGGGGCCTTCAGATTCGGGTTGGCGCCCCGTTCGAGGAGAACCCCCACGAAGTCCGGGTTCCTCCCCGAGACGAGGTAGAGTCCCAGGAGAGGCTCGGCCCTGTAGGTCGTCCCCAGGGCCTTGAGCCTCTGGTCCAGGGAGGCCGCATCCTCATTCTTGAGGTCCTGGAGGTAGGGCTGGGCCGTCGCTTCGAGCACCGTGGCCAGGAGAAAAAGGAGGAAGACGAAGGCTTTGCGGGAGATGGACAAGACGAACCTCGATTTCCTCCATTAGACGATCCGTCGGGCCGATGGTCAAGCCACGCCGGGTCTACGGACG
>JAHFSN010000144.1 GCA_023265735.1 Spirochaetaceae bacterium
CGAGAGCCACGTGAGCCTCAGTCAGATCCGGGCCATGTAACTGGGTGACAGAAGCCGCAAACAGACCCTGGTGGACTTCGGCTTCCGGCTGCCCTCGGCCCTCGACAATCGGCCCCTGTTCTACGAGGAGTGGGAGAGCCTCCTCGACAGGACGGTGTACGTATCGGCCACCCCAGGGAAGGAGGAGGCCAAGAAGGCCCTCCAGGTCGTGGAGCAGGTGATTCGCCCCACGGGGCTCCTCGATCCGGAAATCGAGGTGAGGACGTCCGAGGGGCAGATCGAGGACCTCTACCGAGAGATCCGCAAACGGGTCGAGGCCCACGAGAGGGTCATGGTCACCACTCTGACAAAGAAGATGGCCGAGGAGTTGGCGGCGTACCTGGCCCAGCTGGGAGTGAAGGTCCGTTACCTCCATTCAGAGATCGATACCTTCGAGCGCGTGGAAATTCTCCGGGACCTTCGGGCCGGGACCATCGACGTTCTTGTGGGCATCAACCTGCTTCGGGAGGGACTCGATACCCCCGAAGTCAGCCTGGTGGCCATTCTCGATGCCGACAAGATCGGGTTCCTGAGGTCGGCCACTGCCCTCATCCAAACCATCGGCCGGGCTGCCAGAAACGTCGGCGGACGGGTCATCATGTACGCCGACCGGATCAGCGATGCCATGAAAGACGCCATCGACGAGACCAGCGCCCGCCGGGACCGCCAGCGCGCCTATAACCTCGAGCACGGCATCACTCCCGCGACCATCGTCAAGACGGTTCAGGACATTCTGCAGCGGGAAGTCCCCACCACCGCCGACCAGCACCGCGCCACCGTGGAGGAGCTGAAGAAGAAGTACAACGTCTTGGTGCCGGCCCAGAAAAAGGCCTTGCTTTCCGCCTTGGAAAAAGAGATGCTGGAGCTCGCCAAGAATCTGGAGTTCGAGAACGCAGCCCTCATTCGCGACGAGATTCAGAGGCTGAAGACCAATCAAAGTTGAGGTTTCGCCCATGAGACTGTTCGCGATGGCCCTGGCTCTCTCCGTGCTTACGGCTTGTTCAGGGTCAAGATCCTACGCGGGGCTGAAGCTTCCGCCGACGCCGGTGCTGACCATCCAGACGTTCTACGGGGTGATCGATTTTGCGTACGTCAGGGTCAGAAGCGAACCGTTGCCCGACGCTCCCCTGGCGACCATGCTGCGCGGCGGTTCCATCGTGGAGATCGTCTCCTCGTCGAGCAACGAAGAGACCATCGAGGGAAAATCGGACCGCTGGTACCAAATTCAGTTCCAGGGTCGCCGGGGTTGGGTTTTCGGAAGCTACCTCAAGATTTTCGACAGCCTCGACAAGGCCCGCAATGCCGCCAAGTCAGGACCCAAGCCCGAGGCCGATCAGACCAGCGACAAGAAGTAGTCGTGGAGCACGGCGCTGTCCGTGAGCTCCGGGTGGAAAGCCGCCGCGAGGATGTTCTTCTGCCGCACGCAAACCGGAAGGTCCTCGTACACGGAGAGGATTTGCACCCCAGGTCCTGTCCGCACAATCTGGGGTGCCCGGATGAACACGGCGGGAACAGAGCCTTTTTCGGTTCCCTCAAAGGGAAGGGACGTCTCGAAGCTTTCCGTCTGCCTGCCGTAGGCGTTTCGGGCCACGTCGACGTCCAAGACCCCCAGGAGGGGCTGCTCCCTTCCAACAACGCGCTGGGAAAGCAGGATCAGGCCTGCGCAGGTGCCAAACACGGGAAACCCGTCGCCCAGCAGCTCTTTCAGACTGTCGAGCAAGCCGTGAAGGACCAGGAGTTTCCCGATGGTCGTGCTCTCTCCCCCGGGGATGACCAGACCCTGGCGGCCCCGGATCTCGTCCCAGGTTTTCACTGGACGCGCGTCGGCCCCCGCCTTCCGCAGGGCGCGCAGATGGGGATCAAAACCTCCCTGGAGGGCTAATACACCGATAGACTTCACCTTACCATCCGCGGAGGGCAAGCTTCTGGGTGTCCGAGAGCTGGCGGGTATCGATCCCGGGGATTGATTCCCCCAGATCGGTGCTGATCTCGGCCAGCTTTTTGGGGTCGTTGTAGCTGGCCACGGCCTCCACGATGGCCCGGGCCCGTCGTTTGGGATCGGCGCTCTTGAAGATCCCGGATCCCACGAAGACGGTTTCCGCTCCCAGCTGCATCATGAGGGCGGCATCGGCCGGGGTGGCCACTCCGCCGGCGCTGAAGTTGGGCACAGGCAGCCTTCCGGTTTCCGCGACTTCCAGGACCAGCTCAAAGGGAGCCCCCAGGTTCTTGGCAAAGGTCATCAGCTCTTCCTTGGGTGTCCTGGCCAATTGACGAATCTGGTCCATGAGGGTCCTCATATGCCGAACCGCCTCGATGACGTTTCCCGTCCCCGCCTCACCCTTGGTGCGAATGAGTGCCGCGCCCTCGCCAATCCGGCGCAGGGCCTCGCCGAGGTCCCGGCAGCCGCAAACAAAGGGAACCTTGAACTCGTGCTTGTAGACGTGAAACTGGTCGTCGGCCGGGGAAAGGACCTCGCTCTCGTCAATGAAGTCCACACCCAGGGCCTCGAGGATCTGCGCTTCAACAAAGTGACCGATCCGGCACTTGGCCATCACGGGGATGGAAACCGTGTCCTGAATTTCTCGGATCATCTTGGGGTCGCTCATCCGGGCCACCCCGCCCTGGACCCGAATATCGGCGGGCACCCGTTCCAGGGCCATGACGGCAATGGCTCCGGCCTCTTCGGCGATGGCGGCTTCGGACGCGTTTGTCACGTCCATAATCACGCCTCCCTTCAGCATTTCCGCCAAGCCAAGCTTGGTCTTCCAGGTCGCCTTTTGACGGGCCGACCAGAGGGTGTCACTCATGTTCTGTCCTTTCACGAAAATTGACTGGAATTTATTCTTCTCAGGTGAAAAAGTCAACGAACCTCAGTATCCTTGACCCCATGATCCGAGGCCTTTTCTTCCTTAGCCTGGCGACCCTGACAATGGCCTGTTGGGGGGAGACTTTTCCGTTGAATGAGCTCGCGTCCTTTCGCCAGGGGCAGAGCCTCTCGATGCCCCTGTGGGACGAAAGGCTTGCCGCGTCTTGCCAAACGAGGGCCCAGGAACTGGCAGCGCTGGGGCTTCTGAGCCACACGGGACCCGAAGGCAGGCCCGGACCTCAACTGATGGCAGCGGGGTTTCCCCCAGGGAGGTACGGGGAGGTCCTCGGCGCAGGTTCTGATCCCCAGAAGGTCTGGAACGCTTGGCTGGCCAGCCCCACGCATCGGCGGGTCCTCCTCGACGCCCATTGGCAGTCCTGGGGGGCAGGGGTGGTCCACCGGGGATCGTTTACGGTCTACGTCGTCCGGTTTTGGGGACCGTAGATCCCCGTTGACTAGCGATCATCAGGCCGCCGTTCGGGGATGGACCCCACGGTTTCGGGATCCTTGCCCCGCGAAAGAAAGAGCCCGCAGTAGCATTGGCCGTACTGCGAAATGTCTTCGGCGGCGTATCGGCAGGGACAGACGATATCCTGGTTATTCTGCCCTTCCTCAATGTCTCGGCAAGGGCAGAAGGGACGCCCGAATCGCCTCGCCTGACTCGACAGGCCCTCCAGGATGGGTTGGGTCAGCCCGGAATCCGGGTTCACCACCCAACCGCGATGCAGGGCAACCCGGTCGGCGTAGTCCTTGGCACCGCGAGGCTCGTCCAGGTCAGTCGATTTCGGCATGGGCGACTTCGTCCTCGTGAGGGATACCTAGGAGCTCTTCCCACCGGCGCTTCACGTAGCCAATCGTGTAGTCCTTGCCGTTGACAACCAGAGCCGGATAGCTGAGGGATTCCCCATAGGTCTCTTTGAACTGCTGTTTGACCCGGGCCTTCACCTCAGGATCCAAGGTATCGAGATGGATGAATTCGTAGGCCAGGCCATGTGACTCGAGGAATTCTTGTCCCCGGCGGCAAAAGCCACACGTGGACAGGGCAATCAGCCGAATCTGGTCGCGGTGCTTCTCTCCGGGAACGGACTGGAAGACCAGATTGTCAAACATCGGGAACCTCCTTCAGCTCAGGTTCAATTTCGCGTAGTTGTTGACCCCTTCCGGCTTGGTCTCCACGAGCCCCCGCAGGTCGGCGGCCTGCATAAATTTCTTGAACTGGGAGTACCCGAGGCTTTTGAGGTCGATCTTGCGATCCTTCAACCGCGAGGAAATCACGCTGTACTCATGAAACTGAGGTTCCCGATTCCCGTCCAGGTCCTTGAGGGCCTCGACGAGCGACTTGAGGGCCTTCTGCAAGACCCCCGCCTTTTCCTCGGGCTTCCGGCTGTCCTTTTCCTCGGCCAGAAGAATTTCGGTGTTTCCGTCCTTCTCGATCAGCTGAATCACTCCATGTCTGACGCCCGCCGAAATGAAATCACCCCAGCGCTTGTAGCCGATGTGTTTTTCATCAAAATTCGGATTGAGCATCTTCATCCGCATCTTCACCGTCCCGAGGTTCACGGATTTCCCTTCCCGCGAAAGGATTCCCACGGCCTCAGATAGGGCGGAGAACCAATACTCCGGGGTGAAGGTCTGGGGAGGAGCCGTGCCTCCGGCCGAGTCGTCTTCTTCCTCATCTCCCGGCAGGATATCGCGATAGTCGACAAAGCTGTCGGCGATCGAGAGCAGCTCCTGACTTGCGGTCTTTATGTCACACACGATGTGGGTGGTCTTGCCGGCCCGACGGAGGGTCAAGAGGAGAGGACGGAAGTCACTGTCGCCGGTCACCAGGACGAAGGCGTCAATGTGTTCGTAAAGGCGGAGGTTTTCCAAGGTGTCCGCGACCAGCTGGATATCTACCGAGTTCTTCTTCTTTCTCTCGGAGGGAACGTGCACGAGATAAAACTGGTACTTCTTCAGCTGGATAGCCAGCTTGGCGAAGTTGGGAGCGCTCCAATCGGCGTAGGCCCGGGCCGAGATGACGCGTCCGAGGGTTTCCGCGTACTCCTGGAGCGAGTCGATAAAAAGGGAATTGTTTCCGGGAGGGGTGACGTTCTCCATGTCCCAGATAATAGAAATATTGGCCATGGGGCCATTGTAGCCCCAACCGCTGGCCTCCTCAAGGGCCCCTTTGACTGACACGTGCACAGACGTCCTTGCAAGTTGGGTTTCCGTGAACAAGAATCGAATTGAGGGTTTTATGAACAAAATTGCCATGGCATGGTCAGTCGGCTTCCTGCTCCTGAGCGTTGTTGCTGTTGTCCTGCCCCCGCCCGCATTTTGGCTGTCTCCGCTGCTGGGGGCTGCCGCATGGCTGTTAGCCCTAAGTGCCAGACGGCGCCCCGTCGCCGAGACCCCGCCGGCCTCCATCCTCAGCCTTCCCGTGACCCCCAGTCAGGCGGCGCCGCAGGTGGAAATTCATGAGGTCGTGCCTCCCTCGCTCGAAGACAATGTCCAGAAAATGAGGGCTGCCGCGGAGGTTGTGTTGGGGTTCAAGGACCTGGTGGCCAACGATACCGAAAACTCCGTCATGCGCGTCACCCAGGCCCTATTCACGCTTGTCGAGACGAGCAAAAAGCTGTCCCAGCAGATCGAAAAGAGCCTTTCCTTCGTCACCGACGGCGATTCGGGGCTCAGAAAAACTCTCCTCAACCTTGAGGAGCAGGTGCGCGTCTTCCAGACCCTGGCCAGTCACTTCACCCAGGTCCGGCAGGACCTCACCCTCGACATTGCGGCCCTGACCAAGACCGTGGGCAACATCAATCAGTTCTCGGAAACCCTGTCTGACCTCGCCGACCAGACCAACGTGCTGGCCATCAATGCGTCAATTGAAGCCGCACGGGTCGGGCTGCATGGCCGAGGATTCGCCGTCATCGCGACCCAGATTCAGAATCTGGCCAAGGATTCGAAGACCATTGCCGAGACCATGGCCAAGACAGTGAGAGAAGTTGTGGGAAATGTCGAGACCTCCTTCCACCGGCAGGCCCAGCGCATCGGCGACGCCGAAGGTCTGATCGTAAAGTCAGACCACGAACTGCGACGCTGGGCCGAACACATCGCACCCCAGCTTACCGAAGCGGGCACTATGATCACGGAGTCCCGGGCCCTGGCCTCCACAGTCACCGAGGAACTGGGAGAGGTCACGGT
>JAHFSN010000145.1:0-411 GCA_023265735.1 Spirochaetaceae bacterium
TGTGGAGAGGCGATCCAGGGGAACCCCTTCGAGGATGGGCTCCTGGTACATCCGATGGAGAGCCGTGTTGGCCCGGATGATGACGCCCTTTTTCACCAGAAACAGCCCCAGCGGAGAGGCTTCAAAGACGGCCCGGAGCTGGGCCTCGCGTTCGGCCAGGGCTTCCTCGGCCGCCACCCGGGTGGTCACATCCCGGGAGACCTGAACGGCGCCGTCGAACTCTCCCTCGGCGTTCACCCGGGGTGAAAGCCGGGCGCTGTACCAACGGAGGCCGTCCGGATAGGGGAGGCTGTAGTTCCACGCTGCCACCACGGACCCCGCCCTTACGGCCTCGAAGGCCCTGGTGTGCGCCTCGATGACCTCCCGGGGGAGGGGAAGTTCATCGGGCTTCTTGCCGATGAAGTCCCCGGG
>JAHFSN010000145.1:421-6084 GCA_023265735.1 Spirochaetaceae bacterium
ACAGGGCTTCACTCCGGCGCAACTCCTCCTGGTAACCCATGGCCTCGCTGACGTCTTCCATGAGGACCGCGACCCGGGATTCTCCGGCGGAGTAGAGGCCCACTTTCAGGTGACGGCCTAGCATGTCGCTCACGATGGAGAGGATCCGCGGCGAACCCGTAAGGGCCACATTGTGCATGGCCTTGAGCCATGGTTGACCCAGGAACGGGAGCACTTCAGAGCCCAATTTGCCGACGAGCTGGTCGGCCTTGACGGCAACCAGTGTCTCGAAGGCCGGGTTGGCCGCAAGGACCCGAAAGTCGTTCACCTCTCCTCCGGGGGTCCCGACGAGTTCGGACAGGAGCTCCGAATTCGGGTTGTTCTCAAAGAGCGCCTGGAACTTCTGCTCGGTGCGTCGAACTTCGGCCTCGGCGTTCCTGAGGGCCGTCAGATCGTTCAGGGTCAAGACCAGTCCCTCGATGCGGTCCTCCACGGTTCGGTAGGGCAACACCCGGACCAAGACCGTCAGGGGGCCCGAACAAACCTCCCTTTCTTCGGGTTGGAGATCCTTCAGGACCTGGGAGAGGAGGCTTTCCAAGTCCTTTCCCAACGCGCCGCCGGCGAGGGCGGGAAAGGGCCGCCCGTGATCGCTGGCCTCGAGCCCCAGCACCCAGCCTGCCTCGGGAGTGAAGCGCTGAAGCTTTAAATCACGGTCGAGGAACACAATGCCCAGCCGCGCGCTGGAGATCATGTTGGACATATCGTTGTTGAGGTGGGCCAGGTCTTCGATCCTCTTGGCGTAGGCACCGTTGAGGTTCTCGAGCTCGTCGTTCGTGGCCTGAAGTTCCTCCCGTGACGACTCCAGCTCCTCGTTGGAACTCTGGAGCTCCTCGTTCATCGACTGGGCTTCCTCGTTGCCCGCAGCCAGCTCCTCGTTGGCCGACTCGAGCTTGAGGACGAGGTTGCGGAGGTACAGACGAGTGTCGTTGAGCTCCCGCTCGAGGTCCTCGACCCTCTGGTCGATCACCGGGTCTGCGGCCCCGGCACCGGTGGGCCAGGCCACCACCTGAAGGATCTGGAATACCACGAGAAAATGGGCCGACCCCAGGACCGGCGCCTCCACGGGACGAACGGTCAGTCTCACGGGCCGTCCGTCGGGATCCGGAAGCCTGAGGCCCTCCACGGTCTCGGTCTTTCTCTGGGCGGTCGCGATGCTCAGGGCGTTGGCCAGGGCCACCTGCAGGGAGTCCACCACATTCTCGACGACCAGATCGGTCGACCTGCCGGCCCTGCGGCGGAAGATCGCCGCGGTGTCGCCCCAGATGAACTGAATCGTTCCGTCGGAGTCGACCAGAACACTGGGGACCGCGTAGTCGCGAGCCAACAGGTCGAGGACGAGTTCCTTGACGGAGAGGTCTCGCAGGGGCGGTGTGAGGGAGGGCATCAATTCCTTCTTTTCCGTGGAGGCCGGAACGGGAGCAAGGGAGGGGAGCTTCGCGGGGCTGCCAGACAGGCGGCGGTAGAGTTTCTTCTTCTTGTCGAGGGGCTCAAACCAGATCCTCAGAGGATCGACGGATTCGCTGGTCCCCAGCAGAAGCAGCCCTTCGGGTTTGAGGGCGAAGGCAAAGGACGAAGTGAGATACTGCTGGGCGTGCGGGCTGAGGTAGATCAGGAGATTGCGGCAGGTCACCAGGTCAAGCTGGCCAAAGGGCGGGTCCGAGAGCAGGTTATGGACCGCGAAGGTCAGGTGATCCCGAAGCCCCTTCCTGACGCGCCAGCCGCGGCCCTCGGGTTCCATCCAGCGGAGCCTTCGTTCCGGGGTGAGGGCGGACAGGGCCGAGTCAAGATACCAGCCACGACGGGCCGTCTCCACCGAATGAGGATCAATATCGGTGGCGAAGAGGTGCAGCTCGGTCTCGGGTGACTTCTCGTCGAGGAATTCGCGGAAAAGCATGGCCAAGGAGTAGGCCTCTTCGCCCGTCGAGCAGGCGGCCACCCAGATTCTCACGGGCCCCGGCGGGCGGTCCGCCCACCGGACTATCCATTGTTCCAGCAGCCGCTCAAAGGCCTGGGGGTTGCGGAAGAACGACGTGACACCGATGAGCAGGTGCCGGCGCAGTTTCTCCACCTCCTCGGGATGGTTCTCGAGGTAGAGGAGGTACTGGCCGGCGTCGGCACAACCGACCCGGTGCCACCGTTGATCCATACGCCGGGCCAGAGTCGTGGGTTTGTAGAGGGAAAAGTCGCAGCCTGTCCGACGGGCCACCAGCTGGAAGACCTGCTGCACAAGCTCTTCGGAAGGACTCGGTCCCGACATGACACCAGTCTAGTGCCAGGCCGAGAAAGAAGTCAAACGAGAATCCCGTTCAAACTGGCCACGAGCCAGCCGGATTACGCTTTGTTCCAGTCCTTCTGGACGGCGGCCTGGACACCCGTGGCCAATCCGTAGAGCTTGAGGAAGCCCGTCGCGTCGTGGTGGTTGTAGCTGGACTTGCCGAAACTGGCCAGATCTTCGCTGTACAGCGAGTACGGGCTCTGGCGGCCGGCGATGATCACATTCCCCTTGTAGAGCGCGACCTTCACCGAGCCCGTCAGGTAGCGGCTGGAACTTTCGAAGAAGGCATCAAGGTTCACCCGGAACGCGCTGAACCACTTGCCCGTATACACGAGCCGTGCGTAGGCGTTGGCGAGGTTCTTCTTCATCTCCAGGGTTTCTCCGTCGAGGCACAGCATCTCGAGTTCCCGCAGGGCCGTGTAGAGGATGGTCCCGGCCGGGGTTTCGTAGACGCCCCGGCTCTTCATGCCCACGGTCCGGGTCTCGACCAAGTCGGCCCGTCCGATGCCGTTCTCGGCGCCCAGTTTGTTGAGGAGGTCGAGCATTTCGATGCCCTTGCTCTTCTTGCCGTTCACCGCCACGGGGAAGCCCTTCTCGAAGTCGATGGTGACCACCGTTTCGGCATCGGGGGCGTCCTTGGGGCTCTTGGTCAGCTGGAACATGGTTTCGAGGGGCCGGTTCATGGGGTCCTCAAGTTCGGCGCCCTCGTGGCTCATGTGCCACACGTTCCAGTCCCGGCTGTAGATGTTCTGCTTGGTAATGTTGCCCAGGGGGATGTTGCGGCTCTTGGCGTAGTCGATGGCTTCCTCCCGGCTAGTGATATCCCACTCCCGCCACGGGGCGATGATACCCAGCTGGGGGGCCAGGGCCTTGTAGGTCAGCTCAAAGCGCACCTGGTCGTTGCCCTTGCCGGTGCAGCCGTGGGCCACGGCATCGCAGCCCTCCTTGAGGGCATAGTGGACCTGGTATTTGGCCGTCACCGGCCGGGCGATGGAGGTCCCCAGCAGGTACTTGCCCTCGTAGATGGCCCCGGCTCTCAGCATGGGGAACAGGTATTCCTGGGCGAACTCTTCCTTGGCGTCCACAATGTAGAGCTTGCTGGCCCCCGAGGCTTCGCCCTTCTTCTTCACGGCGTCCCAGTCTTCCTTCTGGCCGACGTCGACCGACACACCGATAATCTCGGCGCCGCCGTAATTCTCCTTGAGCCACGGGATGATGATGCTGGTGTCCAGTCCCCCCGAGTACGCCAGGGCGATCTTCTTGTACGATTTCTTCATGGATTCCTTCCTCTCCTTGATTTCTTTCTGCAGGGGCCCGTCGGTCACCCTTTTCTCTTCCCGCTGACTTCCCGCACAACGATCTTGAGCACCTGCGTCTGGGCCAGGACCCTCGCCTCAAACGAGAAATCCTCCCGGCCGGTGTACTGACTCATCAGCAGGCGCAGGCCCCGCTCGCTCTCCTTCGAGTCTTCGACGAACTCGACGGTTCCCATCCCTACGAGGCTGCCGTAGGCCATGCCAAAATGGCAGGCTTCGGGTCCCTCGACGAGCCGATGGTCCACGTCCAGCGAGAAGCACACCTCGGGATTCCGTCGCAGAACGGTGATCTTGCGGCCCTCCCGGGCCGAATGCAGGTACAGGACGGGCAGGTCGCCGGTCCATTCGAAGCCGAAGTTCATGGTCACAAGGTAGGGAGATCCCTGGTCGACCATGGCCAAGTGACAGGAATCGGCCCGCCCGAGGACGCCGAGAAGGTCCTGCCTGTCTTTCAATTCTCTGTCGCTGCGTCTCATTTATGCTCTCCGACGAGGACCGCCGCTCCCATCCCCAGGAACACCACGCCCGAACCTCGGTTGAGCCAGGTCCCGAGCCCGGGCCGTCGGCGCAGAGTCGCGGTGACCATCGACGCGGCGAAGGCCAGGACCAGGCACCAAAGGGTTCCGGTGGTGAAGAAGGTCAGGCCCAGGAGGGCGAAGGACCCCGGACCTCCGTGGGTCGGGTCGACGAACTGGGGCAAGAACGCCAGGAAGAAGAGGGCGACCTTGGGATTGAGAACATTGGTGGCCAATCCCTGGAGGAAGAGGGTTCGGGCAGACACCCGGGGGGCTTCGCCGGTGAGGGTGAATCCGTGCCCCTTGCCCAGGAGGGCGGTGACCCCGAGCCAGACCAGGTAGCCGGCCCCCAGCATCTTCACTACTGTGAACGCCGTGGCCGACGAGGCTAACAGGAGGCTCAGCCCGCCCGCGGCGGCCGCCGTGTGGACCAGACACCCGGAAGAGATGCCCAGGGCGGACCACAGACCCGCCCAGCGGCCCTGGGAAATGGCCCGGGTCAAGATGTAGAGCGTGTCGGCACCGGGGGTGAGGTTGAGGGCCACGCAGGCCAGGACGAAGGCCGGGTAGTGCTCGATGCCGATCATCGTTCTCGTCCCGGGGGGGAGAAGGGTGACACTGTCAGAATTCCTTTGCCTTTTGGGCCAGGACCGTCCGCAGAATTTCGACGGCCTCGTCGAGTTCCTTCTTCGTCACCGTGAGGGGAGGCGCGAACCTCAGCACGTCGGTCCCCGCCCTGAGGACGAGGAGTCCGCTGGCCTGGCACGCCGAGACGACGTCACCGATCAGCTGGGTCTTTTGGGGATCGAACTTCAGCTTCAGGCCCCGGAGCAGTCCCAGCCCCTTCACCTCGGCGGCAAAGGGGAACTCCTTCTTCAGGCCCTTGAGAAGCCGTTCAAACTGGCGGCCCCGCTTGGTCACGGTTTCGAGGAACTTCGGGTCGTGGATGAGGTCAAACACCCGGTTGGCCACGGCCGTGGTCACCGGCCCGCCGCCAAAGGTGGTGCCGTGGTCCCCCACATGGACAATGTCGTTGACCTTGGCCGGGATGAGGGTTGCCGAAAGCGGGAGTCCCCCGGCCATGGGCTTGGCCAGGGTCACGATGTCGGGACTCAGGCCCAGCTGCTGGCTGGCAAAGAAGGTCCCCGACCGGCCATATCCCGACTGAATCTCGTCGGCGATGATGAGGATATTGTGCTTCTGGCACGCGGCCTGGAGGGCGGCGGCGAAGGCCGGGGTGATCTTGTCGAGGCCGCCCTCGCCCTGGAGGGGCTCCAACAGCACCGCAGCGTAGGTGTCGTCGAGCCGGGCCAGGGCCTTCACGTCGTTGTAGGTCACCGTCTCGCACCCGGGGAGGAGGGGGTGGTAGGGTTTCTGGTATTTCTCGGTGGGGGTGAGGCTCAGGGACCCCAGGGTTCGTCCGTGGAAGGCCCCGGTGAAGCTGAGGAACTTGTGGTGGCCCTCACCCTTGGTCCGCAGGGCATAGACCCGGGCGTACTTGAGGGCCGCCTCGTTGGC
>JAHFSN010000146.1 GCA_023265735.1 Spirochaetaceae bacterium
TTCCGATCTCGGCCAGGTGGTGGTCCTCGTTCTGCTTGAGGCCCGAAATCGTCAGAGTCCCGACGATTCCCGTTCCCCGGACGATGATGGGAAACGACCCTCCATGGAAGCAGTACTCCGTTTCGCTCACGTAGTACTTCTCCAGTGGCGTCTTGTCCTCCGCCGCCAGTTTCCGCCCCATGTAGAAGCTGGAATGTCCGAAGCGATACACCGTCCGCACCTTCCGCTCGATCCATTCGTCGTTGTCCCGCGAGGTTCCGTCGGCCGCGAAGTGGAAGAGTCTTTGACTCGTCCTTGTCAGGTCGATGGTGATTTTCAGGCCCTCCTTGCGGGCCTTCTCCGCCAACCACGACCCGATTCGCCAAGCCACGGACGAGTCGAATTTGGAGAACTGAAGCTCGGCCTCCTGGGCCAGGAGGGTATCCAATGGTGTGTTCATGTCCCCATTGTAGCACCACCCCGGCCAGGAGGAACGGCTAGAAGAAGGTGATCCAGGTGCCTGGACCGATGTTCGGGCCCTCATCGTAACGAATGGAAGGACCGTTGCGGTTGACACCGGCGTGGACAAAGTAGGCCTTCCCGGGTTCCAGGAGCTGTTTGAAGCTGCCGATGGGAAACCTCACTTCGGCAAAGCCGTTTCCCACAAAGCAATCCGTCGGCGGCGGATCGTTCCATAGAGGGCCCTTGGCGTTGTATTTGGTCAGCCACGGCTGGAACCTCATCTCCCACCCCGAGATCTCGGCCCAGATTCCCTCGTTGGGACCGATATCGATTCCGATGCCAAAGTGCAGACTGTCCCCGGTCCGGGTGGCACCATCGCTGAACACGAACATCGCATAGAGGAATCGGTCATCCTGGGCCAGGTAGAGTGCCGTCGGGGTGGACCCCGGGATGTTGGGCCATTTGGAGTATGTTGGACTGTTGAGAACCGGGGCCACCCCGGCCCATTGTTCTATCCTGCCGTCCATGGAGATGGTGCGTCGAGGGAGTCTGGAGCCCTTTTCCGGGGCCGATGGCGAAGAGTCCCACGGGAGGGATAGGGGCGGAGAGTCGGGGAAGGTCAGAACTTTCAGAGACCGGCCCAGGCTGTCGGTCATCCAGAGTCTGCTTTGCGCATCGATGGCCAGACCCGAAAGTCGCCGGAATCCCGAGGCGACTAGTGAAGTTTCGCCCGATGGGGAGACGCGGCGCAGAAGGCCGCTCCCTTGATCCGCCACGAGGAGATCGCCCGAGGCGTCGGAAACGAGGGCCACAGGAGACGAGAATTCCGCTGTCGAGCCCGGCCCGTTTCGATTGCCCGCCCGGCCCGTCCCCGCGAGGGTTGTTACCTGGCCCTCGGGAGAGACTTCGCGGATCCGGTTGCCGTCGGCGACGAAGAGGTAGCCGCGGTCGTCGAAGGCCAGGGCCCGGGGGTCGACGAAGCTGGCGGCGGTACCCAGGCCATCGGTGGCCGCCTGCTTTCCTGACCCCACCCAAACGACGGCTTCCGCCTTCTGTCCTTTGAGGGTGACCTTTCGGATGGTCCGAGAACCCGTGTCGGCTACGAAAACCGCGCCGTCGGACCGGACCGCGAGCCCCTGCGGGCGGCTCAGACCCTTGACGTACGTTGTCACGGCTCCCTGGGAATCGACCTGGCGCAGGGCATTGTTCCCCGTGTCGGCCACGAGCAGGGTGGCCCCAAGCGGGACGAGGGACGAGGGGCGGTTGAACAGGGCTCGGTTGCCGGTCCCGTCCGCGAAGCCCGCCTTCTCCGTTCCCGCGACGCGCGTCACCGATCCGTCGCGGCCCACGCGGACCAACGAGTTGAGATCCGTGTTCCAGATATCGCCGTTGGCCTGGACCAACAGGCCGGTCGGAAAGGTCAGTGTCGATCCCGTGAGGGCAACCGCCCCAACGACTCCCGGTTCTGCGCGGGCAACTCCCGGCAACGACACCTCGCGCAGCTGATGGTTCCCTCCGTCGACGACGGTGAGGACTTTGTGGGCATTCACGGAGACCGACACGGGCCGGCGGAAGGAGGCCTGACTGGCCCCGCCATTGCGGGCCCCCTCGGTTCCCGACCCCGCCAAGGTGGTCACCGTACCCTCAGGGGTGATGGTTCGGACGAGGTTGTTGCCCGTGTCAGCGACGTAGAGGACCCCTGTCGGGTCGAAGGCTAGACCTTGCGGATGGGAGAATTGAGCGCGGGTTCCCTTTCCATCTGCCCTTCCGGGAACCTCCTGGCCCGCAAAAACAGCTATGCTGCCATCCCACGAGCGTCGGATGACACGATGGTGGTCGCTGTCCGACACGTACAGGTTCCTTCGGCCGTCGAGGGCGAGCCCGCCTATGGTCTTCAACTCCGAGAAGCCAGCCAGCGCGATCGTGGACACGATTCCCTGGGGCGAGATACCACGAACCCGGGGTCCATCGGCCACGTAGAGAGAGCCAAAGAGGTCAAAGGCCAGAACACCCGGTTCGTCGAACGAAGCCTTGGGACCATCGTCGTGTCCGGGCTTACCGGTCCCAGCAAACACCGAAACCTTGCCTTGGGGTGTGATCTTCTTGATCTGGAAATGCCCTGTGTCGGCCACGTAGACGTTGTCGTAGGCGTCAACCGCCAGCCCCAAAGGGGCGCTTACCCCATTGTTCCCAGGCCCGAGGAAGGTGGTGACAATGCCATTGGTGTTCAGCTTCCGGATCCTGTCGTTCTTCGTGTCGGCCACATAGAAGTTCCCGAGGGAGTCATACGCCCCTTGGCCCGGCGACGAGAAGCTGGCCAACGCCGCCTTTCCCTCCTTGAAGAGGGCGAACCCCGAGCCGGCGACGCTGGATACCTGAATCTCGTCCGAGCTCGACTCATCCGGAGCCGGCGGAAGCTGGATCCGGCGCAGAACGGCCTGCCGCGAATCGGTGAGGAAGAGTGACCTGTCGTTGGAGGCTGCCACACCCCGGAGGTCCTCAAAGGTCGAATGGGACCCCTTTCCGTCTCGGGATCCTTCCTTTCCGGTGCCCGCTGCCGTGGTCACGGTCCCGTCTGGCGTGACCAACCGGACCCGATGTCCCCTGAGTTCGGTCACGAGGAGGTTTCCCTCCAAAATGGCCACGCCGAAGGGGCCGTCGAATTGGGCCTCCGAGGCCGATCCGTCGTTGCCTCCCGGCAACCCGGAACCCGCCAACGTGGAAACCAGCCCATCGGGGGTGATCTTCCGGAGGCAGTTGTTTCCGAAATCGGCCACATAGACGATCCCCGAAGGGTCCACCGTCAGTCCCTGCGGCTGGAGGAAGGAGGCAAACCGCAGGGACCCGTCCAACTGGCCCCCGTCGCGGGCGCCCCAGGTGGTCACGGATCTTCCGTCGGCGGATATGCTGTAGATCTGGTTGACCGATGGGTCAGAGACATAAACGGTCCCGTCTCCGGCAACGGCGATTCCTTGGGGGACGTCGGAGCTGGACTTCAGCGCGGGAAGCTGGGCGAATGTCGTCGTCTTTCCCGAGGCCGTAATCTTGCGCACCAAGCGGTTTCCCGTATCGGCGACGTACACATTGCCGTCGTCATCAACAGCCACCCCGGTGGGATGGCTGAAAGAGGCCGACTTGCCGGTACCGTTGGAGTTTCCCGCCTTTGAGGAACCGGCAAAGGGCGTCAGTTCTTCTCTGTCGACCGAATACACGATGTTGGAAGCCGAGTCCGTCACGTACACCGAACCATCTCCGCCGACGGCCACATCGGCAAGCCGATTGAACTTTCCCTGAAACGCTGAAAGGCTCCAGGTGACCGTGCGCGACTTCAGCGGACGGGACTCCTCAGGAACCACCGGAATTTGGAGGACCTTGGGACGGATTGCCTCGCCTCCGTCTCGGTTGGCGAGAACGAGGTCGTAGTCCCCGCCGTCGAGGTCGGCCGGATACGCGACGACCACGCGCTGGGGGCCCTGTTCGATCACCTCGAGAGGTTCCCGGGTTTCTCCCGTGACGAGAAAGGCGGTCAATCCCTGGGTCCAGCGGGAGATCGAAATGGAGAGTTCCGCATTCTCTGCCTCCGGGTCGCTGGGAAGGGGGGAGATCGTCCCCAGGGTGGGAATGGGAAGCTTCAGTTGGACGGGCACCGAGGTCGTCTTCTCCGCTTCCGTAATCTGAAGCCGGTACTCCCCGGAGGGCAGGGGCGGAAAGACAGCCGCCCCGGTCGTGGCGGCACTTGTCCAGCTGGTTGCCGGCCAGGTGCCGGCGTCCGAAACCAGTTCGACCCGTGACTTCGGCCCGAAGTGGCGTCCGGAGACCTTGAGGGTCAGGGGGATTTCGGCGTCGGGCACCGGGGGGCTGAGCGAGGAGATCACAGGGGCGTGGGGCGTGAGGGTGAGGACTCCCGCGTCCACGGTCGTTTCGTCGGGGGCGTTGGCCACCAGGAGGTGATATTCCCCGGGGAGGGGACCCACCGGGAGACTGACCGTGAGGGACGAGGCGGTTCGCTGCACGATCTCCAGGGCTTTGGAGCTTGTCCCAGAACGGAGGACCGCCACGGCTTCGGGGGAGAACTTCGTACCGGTCAGGGTCAGGGACTGAGGTTCGTCGGGGGCTTCTCGGGTATCACTCCACTTTTCGAGGCGGGGGAGGGGGTAGTGGACCGAAAGGACGCGGCCCACGGTGGCGGTCAGCTTGGGTGGGTTGGTCACAAGGATGGTCCAATCTCCGCGTTCCTGGAGGGGAGGAATGGTGACGGTGACCTTCCCCTGGTTCGGTGTCGAGAGGGTGGCGGGAACCCCTTTGCCCGTGGGCGACCGCAGGGCGGCCGTGGCGTCCCGCGCCAATCCCGAGACGTCGAGGACCAGGGTCCCTTCGGTGCCGGGCGAGAGGGCCAGAGGGTTTGCTTTGACGACAGGAGCGGTTGGCGCTGCCACGTGGAAAGCAACCCATCCGGTGTCGGATTCTGCCTTCAGGAACCGGTTGAGCGTTGTCAGCCGAAGCTGGTAGGGGCCGGGTACCAACGACATCGTCACCGAAGTCTTTCCCGCCGGAACCTGCTCGGTAGCCACGAGCTGGCCCTCGGGGTCCGTCACTTCTGCCAAGTATGCGCCGGCTCCCGCGACAGCCTTCCAGTGGATGGGAAAGGGTTGAGGCGCAAGATCCTGCCCAAAGACGGCCCCCCCCACCACCAACATTGCCACGAACAAAAGCCAAGTTGAACGATACATCGCCACGCCCTCCTGTCCCACAGGTAACTTAATACGAGTAATCTTACCTTAATGAGGGAGTGAGATGGCGTCTAGGCGGCCTTCGTGGGGACAAAAAAGGCCCTGGACGTTCGGTCCAGGGCCTCAAGGAAGGTTCGGCTATCGGGCCATGCCGATGCTCAGTTCCACGCCTTGTCGGACGAAGCCGATCTTGACGTCGCCCGGTTTGGAGTTGAAGAGCCGATAGAAGTCGGCCACATTGCGAACCGGCTGGTCGTTGATCTTGGAGATTACGTCCTGGGCTTCGATGCCGGCGATATCCGCCGTGGATTTTGGCTCCACCGCGGCAACGACGACTCCCTGGGCCGAATTCAATTCTAGTTGGTCCCGGATCTCCGGCGTGATATCGACCACCGAGAGGCCCGGCCACAGCTTGAGACCGGAGATTTCCGACTCCTTGGCCCGTTCCTTGATCACCACGGTCTTCGTCACTTTCTGGCCCTGTCGGACAATTTGAAAATCGACGCCCTTGTCGATGGGAAGGTCTCCGACGATTTGGACCAGAGTATTGGTGTCCTTGACCTGTCGGCCGTTGATGGAGATCACAAAGTCACCCGGCAGGATGCCCGCCCGTTCCGCCGGGGAATCCCGATAGACGCTGGGAATGAAAGAGCCGTCCGTGGAGGGCAGCCCGAGTTCCTTGGCCTGTTCGTCGGAAACGTTGGTCACCAGTGCCCCCAGCCAACCATACCGGACACTGCCCCGTGCCAAGAAGTCGTCGATGGGTCGCTTGGCCGAGTTGATGGGAATGGCGAAGCCCAGGCCAACACTGGCGCCGTTCGGGGTGGCGATCCAGGTGTTGATGCCGACGACCTCTCCTTTGAGGTTCACGAGGGCTCCCCCGGAGTTGCCCTGGTTGATCGG
>JAHFSN010000147.1 GCA_023265735.1 Spirochaetaceae bacterium
CGGCGGCGCCGGTGACCACCAGCACCGCGGTGGTTCCGAAGACGAGGCCCGGCACCTCACCGAACACAAAGAAGGCCATGATGCCAGCGAAGACGAACTGACAGAGGTTGAGCAGGCTCACGGTCTGAGCCCTCATGACCGTCATGGCCCAGTTGGCGATGGAGTGGCCGGCCAGGGTGGGTCCCAAGACGAGGCCGGCGAGGCAGAGTCCGTCTGTCCAGGAAATCGGCTGCAACGGGTGCTCGAAGACTAGCGCCCACCCCAGGCAGAGGGCGCCCCCGGTGAGGTACAGCGGGACCAGGTACGTGAAAAGCGCCCCAGGGCGGGCCCGGCGGCGGGCCAGCAGAATGTAGACCGCGTACAGCACCATGGCCACAAAGCACAGCCCGTCTCCGACCAGATGCTCGGGTGAGAAGTGATAGTCCCCGAGACCAAGGATCACCAGGCCACCCAGGGCCAGCACGGTTCCGGCAAGTTCCCTCTTCGTGGGCTTCTCGCGGACAAAGAACCAGGCGAGGAAGGGCATCACGAGGGGAACCATGTTCACCACCAGGGTCGCGTTCCCCGCCAGGGTGGCCCGGGCACCGGCGTTCCAGCTGATGAAATGCAGCCCGAGGAACACTCCGGGGACCAGGGATGGCCTCGCGGATTCCCAGAGACTCACCCGGGGTTCACGGCGCATCTCCTTCCGCCACAGGGGGACCAGGATCAGCACGGCGATCAGCAGCCGACCCGCCGCCAGGGTAGCGGGAGCCAGGGTTGAAGCCTTGATCAGAAGGACGCTGGAGGCGGCCATCAGCACACCAAAGAGGGTGATCCCCACCTGGAGGGGAGTGGGCGATGTCCGGAGGGAGCTCATGGGGGTACACTAGCGACTCGGGTCCCTTTCGTCCAGCAAAAAAAAGCCGGTCCCGAAGGACCGGCCATCCGCCGCTCCCCGAGGCCCTAGTCCTCGGAGGGAGAAAAGTCGTCCTTGGAAGCACCGCACATGGGACAAACCCAATCGTCGGGCAGGGCTTCGAAGGAGGTGCCCACTTCGATATCGTTGTCGGGGTCGCCGACTTCGGGATCGTAGATGTAGCCGCACACGTCGCACACGTATTTCTGCATGTTTCCTCCAAAAGCCTTCATCCCACTAGGCGGGTGAAGACCGTACTGCCCAGATTATAATGGTGGCAAGCCTAGGAGTCCAGTATTCCCAAGTGTGTTCTTGAATTCCATACCCGATCTGGTGATGGAGAAGTCGTATCGAAGGGGATCTTCGGGGCAAACGAGGCGCAGGGCCTCGGTGATTTCGAGGCAGGTGCGGCGGTCGGCCACCGTCCGCGACGTCAGACCCTGGGCCCGGGCCCATTGAAGCACGTGGGTATCCACCGGCATGAAGAGTTCTGAGGGGGCCAGGGCGGTCCAGCATCCCGGGTCGAGAGCGTCGCGGCGAACCGTCCAGCGCAGAAAGAGATTGACCCGCTTGAAGGCCCCTTGGGAACCTGCCTGGGGAACCAGGATGCCCAGATCGGCCCCGGGCCGGTGGAAGAGCGCCGAGAAGGCTTCGAGGGCCGCCCAACCCTGGGCTTCCGTGGACAGCCACGCAGCCTCCAGGGACCCGTGGGTGCGGAGGAGGATGCCCAGGGAGTCCAGGAGCGCGGCCACCCTTCGCGACGAAAAGAAACGGTAGACAAAACCCTCGAGGCGGTCCGTCCAAGACCCTACCGAGGCCTCCCTCAATCGCTGGGCCACGGGCCGACCAATCCGAGCCAGGACATCGTTGCCAGCCTCCAGGGCCAGCGACGCCCTTCCGATGGCCAAACAAGACGCCAGGAATGCGACAACTTCCCGGTCTTCGGGAAGGGCCTCATGGACGAGGAGGAGGGGATCAGTTCCCAGGAATCGGGGGTCGTGCCACGTCCGATAGAGCGCTTCGAGGCGCGGCTTCAGGGCTTCGGTCGGCATAGGCCACCATCCTCGACATCAGATCGACGAGCTTGTTTCCGTAGTCGGGATCGGTGGCCCACGTTCCGCCCAGCTGCCAGGCGTTCACCGCCGAGGCCCGTTTCACGTACCCCAACCGAGGATTGATCGGCGTCCCGTTCAGGGGCAACGTGGTGGCGTAGTACTTCAGGTGCTGGATCTGGGCCCGAATCCCTAACCGAGGCGAGGCAAAGACCAGGCCCTTGTCGCCGCCATCGAGGGCTCCGAGGCCGGCAAAATTGTTCTGCCCGCTGCGGACCTGTCCCCCGAACTTGAGAAAGGACGTCTCCAGCAGCATCTGCGCAAAGGCCAGATCGGGGTTCACGCCCTCGAAGCTTCCCTCCTCGTCGTAGAGGAGCGAGTAGTTCAAAGCCGTGGCTAGGTCCACGGCTGGGTTCATGGCGTTGAGGAACGATGCCCTGACCTGCACAGGAACGACCGGCGACCCCATGACGGCAGGGTTGACCGGCACATCGCCCCCGAAGGACCCGGCGGCGAAGAGGCAACCAAAGAGGAAGAGAAACGGGGCGCGCATCAGGGTTCCTATCGGCAATTTCGGGCCGAAACACAAGGCGGGGGACAGAACCCTAGCCCTTCAGCGGGAAGAAATGGTCAAGGATTTGCTTCTCGGCCCGGAGAAAGGGAATGAGGTCGTTGAGCTTCACGAGCTGGAAGATTTCCACCAGCGGGGGGCTCACTTCGAAGAACACGAGGTCCCCGCCCTTGGCGCGAACCTGCTTGGCTACCCCAATAAAGGCCCCAATTCCCGTGCTGTCGATGTACTTGAGCTCGGCAAGGTCGAATACGACCTTCTTCATTCCGCCCCCGATCAGGGTATTCATCAGGAGAACAAACTCCTCGCTGCCCTCGAGCACGAAATTCCCCGAAAGATGGAACCGATACACAAAACTCGCATTCAGGTCGTCGCGGTTCGTCACCCCGGGAGACCGGAGCAGATCCAATTTGTAGACCACGGATCACCTCAGTACTCCGGATGGTATCATGAAAGACACCCCTGGCCAATCGATGGTCGGTTTTGGCCTTTGCACCGATTACGACTTGTCAAACAGGCAATTGTGTCCTATATTGAACTGAGTTTTTGTGAATAGCAGTACAATAAATGAAAAACAGGTTGAATAAAGAGCTGGTCATTCGGCTCCTCAAATACCGACGCATCCTCAATCAGCTGAAGAACCTTGGTTTCGAGAAGGTCTTCTCGAACAACCTGGGCGACGCCATCGGAGTAGCCCCTGCCCTGGTCCGCAAGGATTTCTCCTTGTTGGTGCTGGGCGGCAACAAGCGGGGCGGGTACAACATCGACTATCTGTCTGAACAGCTCAACCGCATCTTGGGCAAGACCCGGGAGCAGAAGATCGTCATCGTCGGTATGGGGAAGATCGGCACGGCCATCGCCCAATACAAGGGGTTCCTCCAGGGGGACTTCGAAGTGGCGGCCGGTTTTGACGTTCGGGCGGTCGACGTGCCCCCGGGGCTGACCATGCCCATCCTCAGCCTCGAAGACCTGCCCGAGTACGTGGCCAAGAACCATATTGAGGTGGCCATCTTGTCGGTTCCGGAAGACCAGGCCGCCGAGTGTCATCGCCTCCTCAAGGAAGCGGGAATCCGGGGACTTCTGAACTTCACGCCCGTCGAGTTGAAAACGACCCCGAATTGTATTATCCATAACATCAACATTGGAGTGGAGATCGAGAATCTCTTCTTCCAGGTGATCAAGAATGGACTGCCTCTCCATCTGGAGCTGGCGGATGGGGCCGGCTCCGAAGAGGACGACTCCGAATAGGAGACAGTTTGGACGCCGAAAAGACCCTCAAAATCCTCAAGATGGTTCAAGAGGGGTTTTTGACTCCTGAGCAGGGGCAACGGCTCATCTCCGAGCTGGAAGATGGGACGAGTCAACCCAAGGCCGAGGATCCCGACGTGTTCAAGGTGGTGGAGGACGTGGGCCGGACCTTCGCCCATGGCTTTGAGACGCTGTTTGGCTTTGGACAGCAGGCCGTCAAAGACACCTTCGGCTTGGGTCCCCAGAACGTCGTCCTCAAGGTCCTCGACGCCGAGGGAACCCTGGAGCGCTATCAAGTGACGGTGCCCTACACGGTCTTCGCCACCCTCAAGCCCCTTCTCCTCCAGAAGCCCTCGGTCATCGTCCACCCCCTGCAGCAGATCGATTTCGCCGCCCTCTTTGAAAGTCTGGAAGCCGGTGGCACGGGACTCGTCTTCGAATACGTCGACAGGGCCCGAGATGACCGCCTCGAGGTCTGGGTCCGCTGAACCCCGCTCCGCCCGCCCTCATTCCACGATGCGGCGGGTGGGCAGCAGCCGGGCGTGGTAGAACCCTAGGGCCGAAAGGAAGGCCCGGTGGGCCGACCAGGGCGTGACGAGGCCGTAGGGGCCCTTAAGCCACCCCGAAGCCACGGCGTCGTAGGCCAGAAGGTTGCGGAACCCCCTGTCCTTGGCCGACCTGACCGTGGTGTCCACGCACATCCAACCTATCATCCCCGCCCAGACCACCGTCTCGATGCCCTGACCCCGAAGCTGGGACTCAAGGTCCGTCCCCACGAAACTATTGGGATCGTCCTTCTCCACCACGGGTTCGGAGTCGAGGGGCCCGAGGGCCGGATGAAGTTCGGCGCCCTGGGTGCCGGGGAGGAGAAAGAAGGAGCCGGCCTTCCGGCTGATGTGGCGGATCCAGAAGACGGGAATCCCCTGGCGGCGCGCCCAGTCTCTGAGGCGGAGGGTTTGCCTGAGGGCGGCGTTGGCCCGAAAGAGGACGAAGCGTCCCCCGGGGAAGTAGTCGTTCTGAACGTCGATGACGACGAGCGCCGTTCGGCGAGGATCGATGCTGTCCATGGTGGTCTCCTTGATGTTCAGGCTACCAGGGCTCGAAACCGGTGGCCTCCTGTCACAGATGACAAAATTTCTGATTTTTGCGACAATTCCTCATGGTTTTGGCCCTGGTTGACCTCGACGACGCCCTCCCCTCGTGTTTGGCGAGCTGGCAAGACTTGCTGTCCTACGCGAACCAGCTCTCGGTCAGGCGGGGCGGTCCCGTGGTCTTTCAGGTGCAACGCTGGAAGTTTCCCCAACCCTGGCCCGACGCGGCCGTGGCCCTGGTGCCGGCCCGCATTTTGGGGGGATCGGGGCTTGTCGTGCCCCCCAGCGACCCGGGGTTCTTGTCGGAACTCCGCCGCCGGTCGGCCCAGGGAGTGCTGCTCGGCGCCGTCTGCGCCGGGGTGTTTCCCCTGGCCGAGGCGGGACTGCTGACGGGCCGCCGGGCCACCACCCACCGGACCCTGGCCGACCAGTTCCGCCGCCAGTTTCCCCGGGTCATCCTCGACCAGGACGCGTTGCTGATCGAGCACGAAGGCTTCCTCCTGGGAGGAGGAATGACGGCCTACTTCGACATCGGCCTCCGGCTCGTCCAGAAGATGGCCGGGCCTGCGGTGGCCCGGGACTGCGCGGCCATCTTCCTGCTTGATCCCCACCGAAGGTTCCAGAGCCCCTTCGTGCCCGCGGGTCTGGGCACACCCGAGGACGACCCGGTCTTGGCCCGGGCCATGGACTGGGCCCTGGCCCAGCAGAACCTCGCATTTGGGGTAGCCCAGTGGGCCGAAGCCGTGGCCATCGAGAAGCGGACCCTGGAACGCCGGGCCAAGGCCGCCTGGGGCTTCGGCCCCGCCGAGCGCCTGCGCCGTTTGAGGCTCGACCGGGCCCGGATCCTCCTGTCTGGCCCGGCCCTCCGCTGGGACGAGGTGGCCGAACGCTGCGGCTACCGGGACCCCGCCGCCTTCCGGCGCCTCTTCCTCCAGAGGTTTGGCCAGGCCCCCGGGGAATATCGCCGCCGGTTCGGCTGACCAACGCTGGCCCTTCCGCTATAATCCCGCCATGGCGCTCCTTGGACTGCAGGATCTTCACTACACCATCGGCGGAGCACAGCTGTTCACCGGGGTCGGGCTTCAAATTGAACGGGGCGACAGACTCTGCCTCGTGGGGCGCAACGGCGCGGGAAAGAGCACCCTCCTGG
>JAHFSN010000148.1:0-850 GCA_023265735.1 Spirochaetaceae bacterium
TTATGCTCCGGAATGGGGCCCCGCTTCGACGGCAAAGGGCCTTCGCTAGTATTCGTCGCGGCTCAGCTGTGCTGAGCCCTGCTCCCGCCTAATTCGCAGGCCGTCTCGAAAGCTCTCGGAACAGGGGAGATGTGACAAGATAGCGGGCTTCCCAAGGTCAATAGGATCAGACCAAACTCAAGCATTGCATGCCGATATCATCTTGCCATCAGGAAAGGCCAGCGAAGCGAAGCCTCGTGGAACCGGGCGAAGGGGATCGCCTTTTTGGCAAAGCCGAACAAGGCGAGTACCGCAGGCGTACACTTGGTACGCCGAGGAACGGAGTCCGCCGTGAGGCGAAGCCAAAAAGGCGAGACCCGAGCCCTAGGCGAGGACGTTGATGTTCTGGCCTCTGGTCGGATCAGTGATGGGAACCGAACCCGATTCGATGAGCTGAAGGGTGTTCTGTCCGTCGATCTTCTGCTGATCGAGGCCCTTCTTGGCCACCGCCGAGTTCACCTGGTCGAAGAGAGCGGATTGGGCCATCTGGGTAGAAAGTGAAATGTCCATACCCCCAATATCGGCAAGCCCCCCTGAAAAATCCAGACCCACCGAAGCCATTCTCCTGGCAGCCGGCGAGCAAAACTTCACAGCCCCCCACCAAGTGGCGAGCAGGGGGTTCGCCAGAGGCGAATCCCCGCGATGCCCGTGGAGAACTAGGCGAAGGAGATCGGTCTTTTGGCAAAGCCGAGCAAGGCGAGTACCGCAGGCGTACACTTGGTACGCCGAGGAACGGAGTCCGCCGTGAGGCGCAGCCAAAAGGCCGAGATCCGAGCCTAGGATTCGTATTTGTTGCGGATGGCTCGGACTA
>JAHFSN010000148.1:860-4636 GCA_023265735.1 Spirochaetaceae bacterium
GGCGTCGTAGACGTCGGCCACGGCCACGATACGGGCCGAGAGGGGGATGGCGTTGCCCTTCTTGGCCGGGGCCGGGTAACCCGAACCGTCCCAGTGCTGGTGGTGGTTCAGGGTAATCTCCAGGGCCAGGGTGTCCCATTCCGAATGGGGATTCTTGAAGAACTCGGCCCCGAAGCCCACGTGCCCCTTCATCTGCTCAAACTCCTCGTCGTTCAGGGGGCCGTTCTTCTGAAGGAGCGCATCGGGGATGCCCACCTTGCCGATATCGTGGAGCATGGCGGCCGTCCGCAGCACATCTTTGTACGAGGCGATCTCTTCCCGGGGTACGTTTCGTCGTTCGGCCCAGCGCTGGTAGATCTCCACCGAGTAGGCCCCCACCCGCTCTACGTGGGGCTGTGTCTCCTCGGGGTCGCGGATCTGGGTCATCGTGAGCATCTTCTTCACCACGTCGCGCAGCAGAAGGGCCCGCTCGATGGCCACGCCCGCGTAGAAGGCGAACAGGCCGATGAAGTTCTTCTGGTACTCGGTGAAGGCGATCACTTTGCCGTGTTCGTCCTGGGCGTTGATGAGCTCGAGCACGCCTTGGAGCTCGCGTTTGCTGGTCATGAGGGGGACGATGAGCACCGAGGTCGTCCTGTACTGGCTGATGTCGTCGAACTTGGCATTGAAGGTGTACGGCGCGTCGGCGGGCAGCTGGTAGACGTCGTCGATGATGAGCGACTGCCCGCGAACCGCCACGTAACCCGCCAGCGAGGTCTCATCGATGGCCACGGTGCTGTTCGAATAGATGTACTTATTGGAGAGGAAGTCGGCCCGGAAGAGGGTGTCGTTCTGGACGTAGCTAAACTTGAGCACGCCGTCTTCGGCGAGGAAGATGGACCCTGCATCGGCGTGGACGAGGTGACGGGTCTCGGTCAGCAGTGTATCGAGCAGGGTATGAAGGTCCCGAACCTGGTGGAGCCGGTCGAGCTTGGAGAGGATGACGTTCAGGTCATCGGGGTGGACGGAAAACGGCTGGGTTCGGGGCATTCTAGTGTTGTAAACTACCCCCGAACCCAGCGGAATGCAAGGTCAGTGAACCAGAGCGTTGTATTCGGCCAACTCGGCGGACGATTTCTTCGCCGCGTCGTCAAGGGCCGCTTGGGCCGTGGGGAATTTCCCCGACAGGAACTGTTCCATGGCGGCCTGGACGTTACTCCTGGTCTTCACGAAGGTTCCGAAGACCGCGCCCTGGGTGGCGGGGGAGGCGGCGGTGGTCCTCAGTTCGTCGACGGCCACCTGGAACTGGGGATACTTGGCCAGGGTGTCCTTCATTTCGGGCTCGGCGTACGCGGCCTTGCGGGTCGGATAGTAGCCGGTGTTCGACGAGAAGAAGGCCTGGATGTCGGGCCGAGAGGTGAACTTCACGAAGTCCCAGGCGCCGGCCTGCTCGTCGGTGGTGCCGGTGTTGGTGATCCACAGGCTCGCGCCGCCGATGATCACGCCGCCCTTGGCCCCGGTGGGCCGGGGAATGAAGGCCGTGCCGACGTCCACGCCCTTGCCGGCGTCGGTGGAATTCTTCAGGTAGCCCCGCAGACTCGCGATGCTGTTGAAGGTGATGGCCGAGTCGCCGTTGACGAAGGCGGCGTCCCGGGCGGTGCTGTTGGCTCCCCCGTCGATGCCGAAGCTACGGCCCGAACCGTCGTCGAGGGTGCGCTTGAGGAAGTTCAGCCAGGCGACTCCGGCGGGGTTGTTGAACACCAGTTTGGTCGCCCTCTGTTTCCGTCCGTTGCCCGGATCGGCGAACAGGGCGCCCTGGGTGGCCAGTTCCTCTTCGAGGATCCAGCTGTACAGCGTAAACCCAATGCCGGCCCGGATGACCTTACCGTCGGCGTCCTTCTTGGTCAGTTTCTTGGCAGCCACCGCCAGCTCGTCGTAGGTCCAGATCCGCTTGTTCGGGTCGAGGCCGGCTTCGCGGAAGGCGGCCTTGTCGAAGTACATGACGGGAGCCGAGCTGTTGAAGGGCATGGACCAGAGCTTGCCGCCGATGGTGTAGTAGCTGGCCACGGCGGGCTCCAGATCCTTGAGCACGTCGAGCTTGTCCTTGGTGATGAGGTCACCGACGGCCACGACCTTCTGGGTGTCGATCATCCGCTGGGTGCCGATGTCGTACACCTGGACCACGTTGGGGAGTTCGCCCCCGGCGAGGCTGGTATTGAGCTTGTTGATGGTGGCGTCGTAATCAGGCTGGGCCACGGCCTGGACCAGGTACTTGGTCTGGCTGGCGTTGTACTTGTCGACCACCTGCTTCACGACTTCGCCGTTGAAGCCGGTCAGACCGTACCAGAACGTGACTTTGGTCTGGGCGAACACCGTCGCCGCCGAACACAGAAGAACGACGGAAACCGCCGCTCGCGCAAGAAACTTCATGGGATACCTCCGTTAGGGTTCTGCTAGAATGGGCCGGGGTCCGTGAGGGCACGGTGAGGTCGGGGTGAAATGTCCATGAAAGACGAAACTTGGAGGGGCTTCCGCGTCGAGGGCGAGGGCACCTTCCTCGACAGGCCCAATCGATTTGTGCTCCGGGTGACAACCCCCGGGGGAGTGGTCGCCGCCCACTGCCCCAACCCGGGCCGGCTGACCGAGCTGCTGTTTCCCGGGAGCCGGATCCTCCTCGAAAAGGGTCCCCCGGACCGGAAGCTGGCCTACACCGCCGTGGCCGTAGGACACCCCCACACGGGCCACGTCGTCCCCCTGGCCTCGGTGAGATGCAACCCCGCCGTGGGGGCCTTGGTCCTCCCCCGCTGGTTTCCCGGGGCCACCATCCGGCCCGAGTTTGCCCTCGAGGGGAGCCGGTTCGACTTTCTGGTCGAGGCGGGGGACGAACGCCACCTGATCGAGGTCAAGGCGTGCAGCGACGTGGAATACGGCTCCGCCCTGTTCCCCGACGCGCCGTCGGACCGGGCCCGCAAGCACCTGGAAGAGCTGGCCCGGTGGAGCCGCCGGGGCTACCGGTCCCACGTCCTCTTCGCGGTGGTCCACGGCGATCCGACGCACTTTTCTCCCAACGTCCACACCGACCCGGCCTTCGCCCGGACTCTGATCGCCCTAGCGCCCCAGCTGAACCTCCACGCCGTCCTCTTTCAAACGGGGCCCGGTGGGCTGACCCGTTTGGTGAACGACCAGTTGCCCGTGGTTTTGGCCGACCCGGGGCCCGATTCGGGAACCCTGGTCCGGGTGACCCAGGACGAGGGCCGCTGGCACGTGGCGGTGGACTGGCACGCCAGCGGCTTCGAGAGGGCGGTGGCCAAGGCGCCGGCGCGGACGAGTTTTGCCCTCCGGAGCGCCGATCCCTGGCATCGCCCGGGAGAATCGGAGTTCCGCGAAGGAGACGGGTCCTGGGAATTTCCCCAAGATCCCCGGACGTTGACCTCATTCGTGGATAAGATCATGGAGGGACGGCACCGGCCCCGTCCGTGAATTTCGAGGAGGAACCGCATGCTCGCCATTCGCATTCACGAATTCGGGGGCCCCGAGGCCCTGAAGGTGGAGACCCTGCCCGTGCCCGAACCGGGTCCGGGGCAGGTCCGTGTCCGGGTGGCCGCTGCCGGCATCAACTTCGTCGAAGTCTACCAGCGCCGGGGCTGGTATCCCCTGGCCCGGCCCTTCGTCCCCGGAGCCGAATTTGCGGGCGTCGTCGACAAGCTGGGTCCCTCGGTCGAGGGCTGGAACGTGGGCGACCGCGTGGTGACCGCGTCGGGCCAGGGGGCCTACGCCGAATATGCCTTGGCCCCGGC
>JAHFSN010000148.1:4646-5993 GCA_023265735.1 Spirochaetaceae bacterium
ACGCCCTCCCCTTTGACCAGGCCGTGGCCCTAGCCCTCCAGGGACTGACGGCCCACTATCTGGCCACCTCCACCGTTCCCCTGGGGGCGACATCGAGGGCCCTGGTCCACGCGGCGGCCGGGGGAGTGGGCCAGCTCCTCACCCAGATCGCCCGCCAACGCGGCGCCGAGGTGTTCGCCACCGTTTCCACCGAAGAGAAGGCCGCTGTCGCCTTCCAGGCCGGGGCCCACCATGTCATCCTCTACACCCAGACCGACTTCGCCACCGAGGTCGAACGCCTGGCAGGGTCCCGGGCCCTCGACGTCGTGTACGATTCGGTGGGGAAGGACACCTTCGAGAAAGGCCTCGCTCTCCTTCGTCCCCGGGGGACCATGGTGCTCTTCGGCCAATCCAGTGGTCCCGTGGCCCCGGTGGATCCCCAGGTCCTCAGTCGTGGCGGTTCCCTCTTCCTGACCCGACCCACCCTTGCCGACTACCTTCGAGGCCCCGGAGAGTTCCGGCAGCGGTTCAATGACCTGGTGACTTGGTGGACCCAGGGGAACCTCAAGGTGAACGTGGCCCGCAAGTTCCCGCTGACCGAGGCGGGGGTGGCCCAGTCCTTCCTGGAAAGCCGCGGGGCCCTGGGCAAAATCGTGCTCATTGCTGACAAGTCTCTCTAGGAGCTGACTACCCCGACTCTAGACAGAATCTTAACAAGTTAGATAAACCTAACACGTGGTCGTGTCTGAGGAGGAGCTATGCTGACGAGCCCGCTTTCCCGCGCTGCGTGTGCCCTGGTTCTTGTGATGGTAAGTACTTTCGCCCAGGGGCAGGACTTGGCCCCCCAGCCGTTTCCCTTCCACTGGAAGCCCGTCAAGGGTGCTGGAGCGTACTTGGCCGAAGTGCAGACCCCCGACGGTCAGGCCGTGGCCTCCCAGCAGGTCGAGGGCAACCAGACGGGGGTGACCATCCCCCTCGTCCCGGGTTCGTACCAGCTGAAGCTCACCACCCTCAACCGCTTTCTCAAGCCCGAGTCGGACACCGGCTGGGTGAGGTTCCACGTGGCGGCCCCCACACCGCCCACCGCCGACGCCCCTGCCACCGAATTGGCGCCCGGCGTCGCCGGATCCCTGGTCATCGCCGTGAAGGGCTTGGCCCAGGACGCTACGGCCGCCCTGAAATCGCCCTCCCAGAAGGTCGTTCCCGCTACCCTCACCCCGCCGCAAGACGGCCGCGTCACGGTGGCGGTTCCCGCCCTCACCGAACGGGGGAGCTGGACGGTCCTCCTCACCAACCCTCCCCAGAAGACCACGGAAATCTCGGGAAAGCTCTCGGTCCACTACCCCCTGCCCCGGGTGACCGCCCCCG
>JAHFSN010000149.1 GCA_023265735.1 Spirochaetaceae bacterium
ATTGAAGGTTCGGGAATGATCGGCATCCCCGGGTTCGCCAGCCGGGTCTTTGGCGCCCTGGCCCGGGCCCAGGTTAACGTCATCATGATCAGCCAGGCCAGCTCCGAACACTCGATCTGCATCGTCTGCCGCGAAGGAGAGGCCGCCACCGCCCTGACCGCCCTTCGCCAGTAACTCAAGGCCGAGCACGAGTCCAAGAAGATCAAGGACTGCGAATTGGTCTCGGGGCTCGAAGTGATCGCCGTCATCGGCGAGAATATGAGGGGCCGGCCCGGAATCACGGGAAAACTGTTCAGCAGCCTGGGCGACAGCAACGTGAACGTCCTGGCCATTGCCCAGGGTTCCTCGGAACGCAATATCTCCATCGTCATCGAAAGCAAGCACCGGGAGGTGGCCCTCAACGCCATCCACTTCGCCTTCCTGGGCCACGGAGGACAAAAATGAAGTTCGTCAGCACCCGAAATCCCTTGGTCCGGGTCACCTTCCAGGAGGCCCTCTTTCGGGGTCTGGCCCCCGACGGCGGCCTCTACATCCCCTCGGAAGGGCTGGAACTGCAGACCCATTTCCAGGCCCTCGACCGCCAGTCGTCGTTTCACGAGATCGCCGCCCTGGTCACCGCGTACCTTTTGAAGGGAGAGCTCGACGCCGGGGCCGTCCACCGCATCGTGCGCAACGCCTTCACCTTCGAGCCCAAGCTCGTCCAGGTCGATGAGCAGCTCTCCATCCTTGAGCTGTTCCACGGTCCCAGCTGCGCCTTCAAGGACTTTGGGGCGAGCTTCCTGGCCGCGGCCATGGAGGAGTACCTTCAATCGTCGGACCAGCGGGCCGTCATCCTCACGGCCACCAGCGGCGACACCGGCAGCGCCGTGGCCACGGCCTTCCACGGCAAGAAGAACATCGACGTGGTCATCCTCTACCCCAGCGGCCGGGTCAGTCCCCTGCAGGAGAAGCAGCTCACCACCCTGGGGGGCAACATCACCGCCCTCGAGGTGGATGGGTCGTTCGACGACTGCCAGCGAATGGTGAAGGCCGCGTTCCTGGACCCCGACCTCTCGAAGCGGTACCCCCTGACCTCGGCCAACTCCATCAGCCTGGGCCGGCTCATCCCCCAGTCGTTCTACTACATTTGGGCCTTCGCCCAGCTCAAGGATCAGCTGAAGGAGGAGTTCTTCTTCAGCGTCCCCAGCGGGAACTTCGGCAACCTCACTGCTGGGCTCAACGCCTGGAAGTGGGGCCTTCCGGTCACCGGCTTCGTGGCGGCCACCAACGCCAACGACGTGGTCCCCCAGTACCTGGAAACCGGCATCTTCAGCCCCCGACCCTCCCAGCTGACCTATTCCAACGCCATGGACGTGGGCAACCCCTCGAACTTCGAACGCATGGAAGCCCTGTTCCAGAAGAACTGGAACCTCATGCGGTCGCTGGTGTTTGGCGACCGGGTCACCGACGCCGAAACCCTCGAAACCATCCGCGACGTGAAGGCCCAGCACAACATGTTCCTCTGTCCCCATACGGCCGTGGGGTATAAGGCCGCTCGCAGGTTCCTGGCCACCGAGGCGGGCGACCACGGCCACATCTGCGTGCTGTCGACCGCACACCCGGCCAAGTTCCTCGAAATCGTCGAACGCGCCACCGGGCAGACCCCGGAACTTCCCCCTCCCCTCGTGGCGGCCAGCGTCAAGGAGAAGGTGTCGTTCAAGATCGGGAACACCCTCGCCGACCTTTCCCAAATCCTTCGCCAGGTGATACATTGAGGCGTCCGACACAGGAGAGTTTCGTGAATCCCATTCTGAAAATTCGCAGCCTGATTTGGGTTGCCGTCCTCATCGGAGCCGGGGCCCTAGCGTCCTGCTCCAACCAGGCTCCCCTCTTCCGGGTCTTTGAAAAGGGGAAGTTCGGTTACGTCGACGCCTCGGGAAAGACCGTCATTCCCGCCAAATACGACCAGTGCGGCGAGTTCAGCGAGGGTCTGGCCTCGGTCCTGGTGGGCGGCAAGGTCGGATACATCGACAAAACCGGTAAGCTTGTCGTCGAGGCCACCTACCAGAACGCCGGCAAGTTCAAGGAAGGCTTGGCCTACGTTGCCAAGGACGGCAAGGTCGGCTTCATCGACCAGGCCGGCAAGGTGGTGATTCCTCTGGAATGGGAGTTTGCTTCGGATTTCAGCGAAGGCATGGCGGCCGTGGTGAAAGGCGGCAAGTTCGGCTACGTCGACAAGTCCGGCAAATCCGTCGTCAGTCCCCAGTTTGACGTCGCCACCCCCTTCACGTCGGATCTGGCCCTGGTCGTCAAGGACAACCTGGGCGGCTACATCAACAAGTCGGGCCAGGTGGTGATTCCCTTCCAGTACAGCTACGCCACGCCGTTCAACGAAGGCCTGGCCATGGTCCAGAAGACCTCCAAGGATGGAACCCAGGTCGAGGTGTATTTCATCGACAAGACGGCCAAGAAGGCCTTCGACGTGAAGTTCGATTCGGCGGAACCGTTCTCGGGCGGTCTGGCCCTGGTCGGGAGCCAGAACAAGGTGGGGTTCATCAACGCCAAGGGCGAGACCGTCATTGCCCCCTCGTTCGAGTTCGCCCGCAGTTTCAAGGAAGGTCTGGCCGTGGCGGCCCAGGACGGCAAGGTGGGGTTCATCAACCCCAAGGGCGAATTTGTGATCAAGCCCCAGTACGACAATGCCCAGGACTTCTCCGACGGCCTGGCCCTGGTGCTGACAGGATCAGAAATCGGATACGTGAACACGAAGGGCGAGAAGGTCTGGGCCAAGAGCGAATCCGAGCTGCCCAGTTTGGACGACGCAAACTCGCTTTCTGGCACCTCGAACCAGTAAGCCCTGGGTGACCGATGCCGCCCACCCTGACCTTTGGCCGTCCCGATGATTTCCACGTTCATTTCCGGCAGGGGGAGGTAGCGGGTCACTTTGCCCGGGACGCCCAGGATGCCGGGTTTGCCCGGGTCCTGGTCATGCCCAACACCCTGCCTCCCATCGATTCGGCCCCGGCCCTCACCGAGTACCGGCGCCAGATCGAAGCTGCGGCCCCGGGGCTCCGGGCCCTCATGACGTTCAAGATTCGACCGGGTCTCGACCGGCAGACCCTGGCCGACCTCCGTTCCGCCGGCGCCGTGGCCGGGAAACTCTACCCCGAGGGGGTCACCACCCATAGCGAAGACGGGGTGCGCCGTCTCGAAGACGCCTGGCCCGTGTTCGCCGCCATGGAGGACCTCGACCTGGTGCTCTGCCTGCACGGTGAGCACCCCGACGCCTTCAGCCTGGACCGCGAGGCGGCGTTCCTGGGAGGGCTTTCTTCCCTGCGGGCCGCCTTCCCCCGGCTGAGGATGGTGCTGGAGCACGTTTCCACCGCGGCCGGTGTCGACGCGGTCTTGTCCTCGGGGCCCCTGACCGCGGCGACCCTGACAGCGCACCATCTGCTCTTCACCCTCGACGACATGGTGGGGGGCAAGCTGGATCCCCACCTCTTCTGCAAGCCGCTTCTGAAGCGGCCCGAGGACAGGACGAGGCTGGTCGAAGCGGCGTTGTCGGGGAACCCCCAGTTCTTCTTCGGTTCCGACAGCGCGCCCCATTCCCGGGAGCACAAGGAGGCGGCCCTCTGCAGTGCAGGCTGCTACACCATGCCGGTGAGCCTGGGCCTTCTGCTGGAGTTGTTCGAGAGCCGGGGTGCCCTCGACCGCCTGGAAGCCTTTGTGAGCCGGTTCGGGGCCCAGTTCTACGGGCTGGAACCCAACCCCGGTACCCTGACCTTTGAGAAGTTGCCCTGGAAGGTTCCCTCCCTGGTGCACGGGGTAGTTCCCCTGAAGGCCGGGACTACCCTTTCCTGGTCGCTGAAATCCCTGCAAGGAGCTTGAAATGCCCGGTTCTTCCTACGACAACGACAACATCTTCGCGAAGATTCTTCGGGGAGAGATCCCGAGCCACCGCCTCTACGAGGACGATAAGTGCCTCGCCATCCTCGACATCTTCCCCGTAAACCTGGGGCACCTCCTCGTCATCCCCAAGGCCAAGGCCCAGCTTGTTTCGGAGCTCGCCCCCGACCTGGCGGCGCACCTCATGGCCGTGGGCGCCCGGCTTTCCAAGGCGTTGCGTCAGGCCGCCCCCCGGTGCGAAGGCGTCAACTTTTGGATCAGCGACGGGGCCGCCGCGGGCAAGGAGGTTCCCCACGTGCACCTCCACGTGATTCCTCGGTTCGCGGGCGACGGCTTCGGCTGGAAATGTGGTCCCGGAAACCGGGTCCCCCAGGAAGCTCCGGTGCTGGCATCGGTGGCCCAAGCCATCCAAACCGTCCTAGGGAAGGCGTAATGCTCGTCGTTCCTGCCATTGACCTGCTCGGCGGCCGGTGCGTCCGCTTGCACCAGGGGGACTACGCCCAGGCCGAAACCTACGATCTCGACCCGGTGGAGGTGGCCCGGGGTTTCGTGGCCGCCGGGGCGAAGCGCATCCACCTGGTCGACCTCGACGCCGCCCGAACGGGGTCGCCGACCAACCGCCCCGTCATCGGGGCCATCCGTCGGGCCGTTTCGGTGACCGTCGAAGTGGGCGGCGGCCTGCGGACCGATGACGACGCCCAGGCCCTGATCGACCTGGGGATAGACCGCCTCGTCGTGGGGACCACCCTGGTCAAAGACCCCGACGCCGTGGCCCGGTGGGTGGCCCGGTTCGGTTCGGTGTTCGTGGCGGGCATCGACGCCCGGGACGGCGAGGTGAAGGTCTCGGGCTGGGAGGTGGGCAGTACGGTCCGCGACGTGGAACTGGCAGCCCGGTGCCGGGCCCTGGGTCTGATCAGTCTGGTCTACACCAACATCGCCCGCGATGGGACCCTGGGGGGCCCCGACCTGGAGCGGACCCTGGTGGTGGCCGAGGCCGCGGGCCTGCCCGTGGTCCTCTCGGGGGGCATTGCCTCCCTCGCCGACTTCGAGGCCGTGCGCCGCGCCAACCACCCGCTGCTGGCCGGGGTCATTACCGGCAAGGCGCTCTACAAGAATCGCATCGACCTGGCCGAGGTCATCGCCCAATATCAAGACGACCGGCATGGAGGCCTGTGGTGAACGACGGACTAACCCTTCCCCTGGAGGTTCGGGACCCCGAGGGGGATCTCGTGACCGTGCTCCTCATGAACGCCAAAGCGGCCAATAAGAGCCGCGAACAGGGCGAACTGTGGACCGTGGTGCCCCCCGGCGACCGCGTGCTCCCCATCGAGGGTGCCGAATTTCTTCTGCTTGAGGTGGCCGAAGGTAACCGCTACCGCTGCGTCCTGGGCGATGCCGAGGCCGTCGACGCGGTGCTGGAGGCCGTGGCTACGCGGTTTTCGGGGCTTGCCGAGGCCGAACTGCCCCCGGTCGCCCCGGCGTCGGGCAGCCAGCCCACCCTCGAGAAGCTGAAAGCCGTGATCGCCGGCCGGCACCGGGACCTCCCCGAAGGGTCGTACACCACCCTGCTGTTCCAGAAGGGCGAAGAGAAGATCCGCAAGAAGACGGGAGAAGAGGCCATCGAGTTGATTCTGGCCACCGAGCGCCAGGATCTGGTGTCCGAGTCGGCGGACCTGATCTACCACCTGATGGTGCTGCTCGAAGTGAAGGGCATCCCCGTCGAGGACGTTCTGGCCGAGCTCGAAAGCCGGATGACCTGATGCGCAAACCCTACCTGGAGCGACTGAAAGACGGCATCCTCCTCTTCGACGGCGCCATGGCCACCTACCTCTTTACCAAGGGCGTCTACCTGAAGAAGTGCTTCGAGGAAGTCTGCATGACCAACCCGGCCATGGTCCTCGACGTGCATCGGGAGTACGTGGCCCGGGGCGCCCAGGCCCTGGAGACGAACACCTACGGCGCCAACCCTTTGAAGCTCGCGGGGTTCCACCTGGCCGACAAGACCGAGGCCATCAACCGGGCTGCCGTGTCCTTGGCCCGCCAGGCCGCCGGCGACGAAATCTACGTGGCCGGCAGCGTGGGTCCCACCGGACGCATCC
>JAHFSN010000150.1 GCA_023265735.1 Spirochaetaceae bacterium
AGGTCCCTCCGGCAGCACCTAGGGACCGACGGCTTCCATCGCCTGCGGATTGGCATCGGGCGCCCGGTCCGGGGCGACGTGGCGTCGTTTGTCCTGGGCCGATTCACCCCCGACGAGGAGATCGAATGGGGGAGGATCGCCGACCAGGCCATCTCAGCCCTCGAGGCCGTGCTCACGGGGGCCCCCGATGCTTGAGTTCTCCCTCTTCGGCCAGAGGTTCTCCCAGCAGGCCGGCATCTTGGAGCTGATGGACGACCTGGGACAGGCCTCCGAGGGCACAGACATCGTCAGCATGCTAGGCGGCGGCAACCCGGCGTCCCTGCCCGAGATGAACCTGGTCTGGCGCCGGCGGCTCACCGAAATCCTGGCCCAGGACGGTGAGCTGGAAGCCCTCGTGGCCCAGTACGACGCCCCGGGGGGGCGCCTGGGTTTCCGCCGGGCCATGGCCGACTTCCTAGTGCGCAACTTCGGCTGGTCCGTGGGTCCCGAGAACATCGCCATCACCGGGGGGAGCCAGTCGGCGTGTTTTCTCCTGTTCAACCTCCTCTCCGGACGATTCGCCGGCGGAGAACGGAAGAAGATCCAGTTTCCCCTGGCCCCCGAGTACATTGGCTACGCGGACCAAGGGCTCGAGCCCGACCAGTTTGTCAGCCATAAGCCCCTGGTGGTCGAAGAAGACAGCTCCTTCTTCAAGTACCACGTCGACTTTTCGGATCTCACCATCGGGCCCGAAACGGGGGCTCTCTGCGCCGGGCGGCCCACCAATCCGACGGGAAACGTGCTCACCGACGACGAGGTGAAGCACCTCTCGCGGCTGGCCCGGGAGGCCGGGGTCCCCCTTATCCTTGATAATGCCTACGGCGCCCCCTTTCCCTCGATCATCTTTGAGCCCGTGGAACCCTACTGGGACGACAACACCATCGTGTCCATGAGCCTCTCTAAGTTAGGACTCCCCTCGGTGAGAACGGGCATCGTCGTCGCCCCCGAACCCGTCGCCCGGGCGGTGGCTTCGGCCAACTCCATCCTCAACTTAACCAATCCGGGCCTGGGCCAGGCCCTGGTCCAGCCGCTCCTGGAAAGCAACGCCCTCCTCGAACTGAGCGCCCGGGTGATCCGGCCCTTCTACGAACGGCGCCGGGCCTTCGCCCTCGAAACCGCCTCGCGGGTCTTCGGCCGCCGGTTCCCCTATCGGATCCACCGGGCCCAGGGGTCGATTTTCCTGTGGATCTGGTTTCCCTCCCTTTCCATCGGGAGCCGCGAGCTCTACCGCCGGCTCAAGGAACGGGGGGTTCTGGTGGTCCCCGGGGACGCGTTCTTCTTTGGACTGCCCCCCAGCGAGGACGGGTGGAAACACCGCAGTCAGTGCGTGAGGGTCAACTATTCCCGGGACGAACGGGAGGTCGAGTTGGGTCTGCGGGTCCTGGCCGACGTCGTCGAGCAAGCAGAATCGTCCTCCGGGGTGTCTGTCGGGGCATGACGAGCCTCGATTACTGTCCGTCCCCCGGCCTCCTCAGACCCCGAGAGAAACTCCTCGCCCACGGTTCGCAGCGGCTCAGCGACCTCGACCTGATCCAGCTCCTCTTGGGAACGGGTTGCCGCCAGGTTCCCCTGGAGGCCCTGGCCCACAGGTGCCGGGACATCCTCGACCGCCACGGTGCCGCCCTGGAGATGGGCCATTTCGAGGGGATCCCCGGGTTGGGCCCGGCCAAAGTGGGACAGCTGATCGCCGCCCTCGAGCTGGCCCGACGTTTAGGCCGGCCCGCCCACCTGCGCATTTCGGGTCCCGCCGACCTCGTGCCCCGGCTGCGGCACTGGACTGATCGTCCCCAGGAGATCTTTCTCACCGTCACCCTCAACGGCGCCCAGGAGGTCCTCGACATCCGGCCCGTGACGGTGGGGCTCCTCAACCGGACCCTCATCCATCCCCGGGAAGTCTTTGCCCCGGCCCTGGAGGAGCGGGCCGCCTCGCTCATTTTGGCCCACACCCATCCGTCGGGCTCCCTGGAACCCAGCCGGGAAGACCGTGAGGCGACCACGCGCCTGAGCCAGGCGGGAAAGCTCCTGGGAGTCGAAGTTCTGGACCATCTCATCGTCACCGCCGTGGACTACTACAGTTTTCGTGAGAATGGCGAGGGTTTCCTTTGACGGATCTAGCGGGAGTTCCTACACTGAAGGCGTCATGGATGACATCCTCACCTTCGCCGCCGAGGTCGCACCCCCCTCTCCCGACTCCCAGCAGCCGTGGAAAATCCTCATCAGCGACGACGAACCCTCGGTGCATCTGGTCACCAGGCTCGCCCTAGGAGACTTTCGCTTTGAAAACCGGTCCCTGGAGCTCTTGAGTTCCTACGGAGAAGCCGACACGCGGAAGCTGCTGACCGACCATCAGGACATCGCCGTGGTTCTCCTCGACGTGGTCATGGAGACCGAGGACTCCGGGTTCTCGGTGGTCCGTTACATCCGAGAGACCCTGGGGAACCGCGACATCCGGATCATCATGCGGACGGGTCAGTCGGGTACGGCGCCCGAAGACCGCATTATCATCGATTACGACATCAACGATTTCAAGGACAAGACCGAATTGACGGTGGCCAAGCTCAGGACCACCCTCATCTCGTCGTTACGGACCTACAGCCATCTCAAGATTATCGCCGAGGAACAGAGAAAGACCACGGCCCATCGGGCGTACCTCGGGTCCATCCTCGACAGCCTTTCCAGTGTCCTCATCGCCGTCGACCTCGACCTCCGGGTGCTTCTCTGGAACCGCCAGGCCCAACAGTGGACCGGCCTGGGGGCCCAGGAGGTCACGGGGCACGACCTGTTCGAGGTGGCACCGGTGTTCCGGCCGCTGAAGGCCCTCTTCCTCCAGCTGGCGACCTCGTCGGCGGACCAGCCACAGCTGGAACGTTCCTTCGTCCCGCTCTGGAAGGAGGGTCAGGTCTTTGTCCATCTGACGCTGCAGAAGCTCGAGGGCTTCAATGGGCCGGAAATTCTTTTTCGGCTCGACGATAGGACGGAGGCCAAAACCCAGGACGACCAAGCCATCCGGAGCCACCGAGTCAACATGTTCAGCGCCCTGGCGACAGAAATTGCCCGGGAACTCCCCCTCCTCGTCTCGGCCCCAGGGTCCGGTCCCGGACAGGCCTTCGGGCCCCGCATCTCGGGTCTTCTGTCGAGACTCGCCGGGTTCTCCCCCTTGGGAGACCGGGGACGGGAGGTCCTCGACTGGGGAGCCGAAGTCGGAAAAGCCTTGGCCGCCCTGGCCGTGCCCGAACACGTCGACGTGCGATGGGAGAGCCCCTCGAAACCCGCCTGGGTCCACGCTAGTCCGGGCCATCTGACGGCCATCGTAGCCCACCTCCTGCAAAATGCCCTCGAAGCCAGTTCAGGCGGCGGCAAGGGACCCGTCCGCGTCACGATCACCAGACACCAAGGCGCGGACCTTGACCTGGGTCCCGGAGAGCCCGACCATCACTTCTGGTGTCTCACCGTCGAGGACCACGGGATAGGAATGTCGGCCGAGGTGCTCGAACAGGTCTTTGATCCCTATTTCACAACAAAGCCCGACAACGTGGGTCTGGGACTCGGCCTGCCCCTCGTCTACAGACTGGTCGAGGACCTCGGGGGATTCGTTACCGTCAGGTCCTTCCTCGGGGAGAGCACCACGGTTCAGGTCGCGCTGCCCGCCGCCAAGGGGGACGAGGACCCTTCGGAACTGACATCAAGAGGAAAAATTCTGGTCTGCGACGACGAACCCATCCTCCGGAACATCGTTGCCAAGATCCTCAGGGTCCAGGGTTACGAGGTGATCGAGGCAGCCGACGGCCCCACGGCCCTTGAGCTCTTCCACGCCCAGGCCGAGACCATCCGCCTCGTCATCCTCGACATGATCCTTCCGGGACGTCCGGGCCTCGAAGTCTTCAAGGATATCCACCGCCAGGCCCCCCACCTCCCGGTCCTCCTGTCCTCGGGGTTTGGACGGGGAAGCGACGTCGACCAGGCGATGGCCCAGGGCGTCGCCGGCTTCCTCCAGAAACCCTACCGGGCCGACCTCCTCAGGGAAGCGGTCCGTCGCGCCCTCGGCACCTCTCCATAACGGGGCCAAGGGAAGACGAACCGTCCAGCGTCTCCGCCGGAGCACCCTGGAACAATTTCACGATTTCGCATAGAATTAAGAGACTTTATGGATACCCCCCCGACATTTGCGGACCTGGGCCTTTCGGCCACGGTCCTAGAAGCCCTCTCAAAGAAAGGCTTCGAAGAACCCACCCCCATCCAGGCCCTCGTCATTCCCGAGCTGCTCTCTGCCGAAGTCGACCTGATTGGACAAGCCCAGACAGGCACCGGAAAGACCGCTGCCTTCGCCCTCCCTCTGATTGAACGACTCATTCCGGGAGCCGGCTTCGTGCAGGCCCTCGTTCTGGCTCCCACCCGCGAGCTTGCCGTGCAGGTCTGCGAGGAGATCTCCTCCCTCAAGGGAACCAAATCGTTCTCGGTGGCCCCCGTGTACGGCGGGCAGTCGTACACCGAGCAGTTCCGCCGGTTCAAACAGGGCGTCGACATCTTGGTCGGCACCCCCGGCCGAATTCTCGACCACCTGGATCGCGGGACCCTGAAGCTCGACAAACTGCAGTACCTCATCCTCGACGAGGCCGACGAGATGCTCGACATGGGCTTCTCCGAAGACATCGAGACCTTGCTGACCCAAGTCAATCCCGACCGCCGAATGCTCCTGTTCTCGGCCACCATGCCCGACCGCATCCGGGTCATTGCCAACCGGTTCATGAAGAACCCGAAGATGCTGGCGGTGAAGGCCTCCACCCTCACCATCGAGCTCACCGAGCAGATCTACTTTGAGGTCAACGAGAGCGACAAATTCGAATCCCTCTGCCGCATCCTCGATCTGGAAGAGGATTTCTTCGGCATGGTCTTCTGTCGGACCAAGATTCAGACCGACGACCTGGCCCACAGGCTGGCGGACCGCGGGTACGGCAGCGAGGCCCTCCATGGCGACCTCACCCAGGGGCAGCGCGAACAGGTCCTGAAGAAGTTCCGCAACCGGCGGATCAACGTGCTCTGTGCTACCGACGTGGCGGCCCGAGGCATCGATGTCGAGGGCCTCACCCACGTGATCAACTACAGCCTTCCCCAGGACCCGGAAGCCTACGTCCACCGCATTGGACGAACGGGCCGGGCGGGCAAAGAAGGCACGGCCGTCACGTTCATCAGCCCCGAGGAGTACCGGAAACTCGCCTTCATTGAACGGGTCTCCAAGGCTCGGATCCGGAAGGAACGGGTCCCGGGAGTGGCCGAAATCATCACCCTGAAGAAGACCCGGCTCCTGGGGAAAATCACCGAAGCCCTCGACACCGCCGTCAAACCCGCCATTGGCGAATTGGCCCACGAGCTTCTGGAGGGTCGGGAACCCGAATCCGTCCTGGCGGCGGTCCTCCAGCAGTACGTCGCCGGCGAGTTCGATGAAAGCAACTACGCTCCCATCCGCGACCTCTTCGACCGTCCCCGCCGCGAGAGACCTTCGTTTTCCGGCACCGCGGGATTCCCCGGAGCCCCGCCCCGGGGTCCCCACCGGTCCTACGAAGACAACGGGCCGGGTCCCAGCGGCAAGGCCCGCCTCTTCATCGCCATGGGACGGCAGGATGGTCTCTCGCCCCGAAAGCTCGTGGACCTCCTGGAATCCCAGGGCGGGATTCCCGGCCGGTTTGTCGACGACGCCTCGGTGATGGAAGAATTCAGTTTCGTGACGGTACCTTTCCGAGACGCCGAGAGGCTCATCCAGGCCTTCCGCAGCCAGGGGCACCAGGGCAAGCCCCTGATCAAGCTGGCCCGACCCGAGGATTCAGTTCCTCCCCATCCGTTCCGAGGCGGAACGCCCCACGGTGGAGACACCCCCAACGGCAGACCCTAT
>JAHFSN010000151.1 GCA_023265735.1 Spirochaetaceae bacterium
GGGGGGAACATCTTGTATTCGTAGGTGGGCATGGCCAGTACGATGCCGGTGCTCGTCCAACAGGCGGCCAGGATGGTCCCCAGGTCGTCCCGGGGCACCTGGAACTCCCTCCAGCGCAGTCCCGACTCCTTGAGGGTCTTGATCACGGTGGGAATGGCCGACGCGGTGTTTCCGTACATGGAACCCCAGATGACGGTCACCTCGGCCTTGGCGGGTCCCTTCTGGTAGGCCACGTAACGCTTGTAGTCGGCCACGATCTTCCCGGGGTTCTGCCGCCACACCACACCGTGGGCCGGCGCGATGATCTTGACCTTGTCTCCCAGCACTTTCTCGACCTTTTCGATGGCCTTGCCCGTGGGTTGGCTGAAGGCCGCCACGATGTTGGAGTAGTAACGGACCGCTTCGCGCTCAAAAAACTTCACCTGTTCGGGGGTGAGCTCGTCGTCGTAGGGGGCGCCCTCGATGGCGCCGAAGCTGCCGAAGGCGTCGCAGGGCATGAGAGTGCCGGTCTTGGTATCGAAGGTGGCAATGGTCTCGGGCCAGTGGACGTTGGGAATTTCGGCGAAGGCCAGCACATGGCCCTGGCCGAGGTCAAGGGTGTCGCCGTCGCCCACCACCTTGATCTTCTGGTTCCCCAGCCGGTAGAAGGCCTCGAGGAGGGGGACGGCCTTGGCGCTGGTGACGATGGTAAACTCGGGCCGCAGGGCCCGGAAGGCCTCCAGCCATCCCGAATGGTCGGGTTCCATATGGTTGATGACCACGTAGTCGATGTCCTCGACCCGGATCTGAAGTTCGGCCAGCTGGGTCAGGAGGGTTTCGGGGACCCCGTCCCACCCGCAGAAGCCGTCGACGATGGCGACCTTATCTCCTTTCACAATGTAAGAGCTCAGGCTGACGCCGTGGGGGATGGGCCAGATGCCCTCGAAGAGAATGTCTCGGACGTTGGTGCTGAGCCGGAAGATGCCGGGGGTCACCTGGGTTGCGTTCATGAATCGACCTCGCTTCGTCGAATATATAAAAAAATACCCGATAAAACAAGGCCTATCTTAGACTGATTCTAGTTCAAGGCAGTTTCCTTCTTCTTCCAGGAGAGAACCGAGACCGTGAGCACGCCTTGCCAGACCAGGGAGAGGACGATCTCGGGCAGGTGGGACAGCCGCATTTCCGCGGGCATAAAGGAGCTGGGAAGCAGGAGCCCCGCCGCGTGGAAGGCCCCGAACAGAAGGCCCGCCAGAAGTCCCGCTTCCGGAAGGGGCCGGTTCATGACCCCAACGGCGAGGACGAAGAGGAGGGTCCACAAGAAGCCTCTGACCAGCTGGAGCCCCGGAAGCCAGGCATTGATGGAGTCCAGGTCGGCGATCTTGGCCGCATAGTAGTCGTGGGTGATCGGGTCGGCGATGAAGAATCCTGCCGTCATGTAGGTGAAGTACCACGTCGCCGAGAGCAGCCCGATCCGGATCCAGAGCTTCGCCCCCCGGGGCAGCCAGGGACCCACCCTGTCTTCGCTGGTCGAAGGGTTCCACTTCCCGGCGATGGTTACGATCAGGGGAACGAGAATCATAGCGGTGAGGGCCTGGCTTCCCATCAGGAAGACCATCTGGCCCAGGGTGAACTGGAACAGGAAGTTGAAGGCGACCGTCTCAAAATGGGCCAGGACCTGGGCTGCGCCGATGTAGACAACCAGGGAGAGCCCCCACAATCGCCATCCATGGAGTCGGGAACCCGAGACGAAGAACAGAAGGGCGGGCCCCTGGACGAGGGCCATGCCGACCAGGAGCCGCGTCCACGCGGGATGCGTGGGCGCGGCCAGGGTGCTGAAGGGTCCCAGGATCAGGCCCGAGATCACCGTGGCGGCCAGGACGGCCAGGACAGAGAGAACAAACTGGATCAAACCGAGGCCAGGGCGCGAAGACGCTGTGTTCATACAAACCTCCGCTTCCAGTCTCTCCCTTTAGGACGTGGGGGACGATGGGAAGGTTGTCCCGGTGGGGCCTGGCGCCCCCTGGGACTTTTGTACCAAAACGACCAAGTCCATGCGTTTTTGGATGTGCAGCTTGCGGTAGAGGTTGGAAATGTGGTTGCGGACCGTCTGTTCGGCCAGGCCTAGCTCCCAAGCCAGCTCCTTGTTCGAGAGCCCCCTGAGGATACCTTCGGCCACTTCGCGTTCCCGGGGACTCAATCCCAGGGAATGGGCCGTCTCGGGGGAGAGCCGCAGGGGCCCAAGTTCGAGGGCCGGTTGACGCAGCGCCGCTCGTCCCTCGCCAACCACGGCGTAGAGGTAGGCCAGGGGGAGGGTGATGAAGAAGTGTCCGGGCTGGGGCGACACCAGGACCCAGGTGACCTCGGCGGCTCCTACGGCGAGGAGCGCGGCGAAGGCCAGCCACGGGCCGACCCGTCCCTTCCTCCTCGGCTGAACCGAAAGCCCATACAGAATCGCGGCCCAGAATGGAAGGAAGGCCACTCCGATGGCCACCAGGAGTCCGACGAGGTTCGTGAGGAAGAGGACCGCCGCCGCCCCCGCCAGGGGGACCAGTGCGGCACTTCCCCAGAAGAGGGAGAACCAAGAGGTGGTGGTACGGTTCGCCAGGGCCCGACAAAAGTGGGGGAAGGAAAACGTCATCACGGCGGTTCCGGCCATCACCGCCGCCGACCAGGCCTGGGTCAGGCCGTTCCCCGTCCCCAGGTTGACCACCGCATAGGCGTCCAGGGCCGCCACGACCATGGTGAACGTGAAGCCGGCGAAATGAAAGAGCCTCCAGAAGGTCAGGGGTGACTTGGTCCTTCGCCAGCGCGTCCCCAGAAGTCCCAGCAAGGCGAGCCCCAGGAACAGCGTAATCAGGTGAAACAGGACAACCAGGTGGGCCATGGTTCTACCTTACCATAGGAAATCGCGGCCCGTAGCCCCCGGCGGGACCTTTCCTTTTTGGGCGAAAATCACTATCCTTGGTTCCATGTTCCATTACGAAGATGAAAGCGAAGAAGAAGAAAAGAAGGACGACGCCAAGGGGCCCGGTCCGGACGTCTCGGACAAGTTCCTGAAGACCCGGACCATTCTCCTCTCGGGAGAGGTGAACAAGGCCTTGGCCGAACGGGTGATCCGGCAGCTCCTCCTCCTTGAAGCCGAGTCTTCGGACCCCATCAAGGTCATGATCGACAGCCCCGGCGGCGACGCCGACGCGGGTTACGCCATCTTCGACATGATCCGGTTCATCGGGGCGCCGGTGTACACCATCGGCATGGGGCTCGTGGCCTCGGCCGGGGCCCTTATCCTGCTGGCTGCCCCCAAGGAACGCCGCATCAGCCTTCCCAACAGCCATTACCTTATCCATCAGCCGCTTTCGGGCATCCGCGGCGTGGCCACCGAGATCGAGATCCACGCCCAGGAGATCGAAAAGCTCCGGGTGAAGATCAACGAGCTCATCGCGGCCGAGACCGGCCAAAAACTGGCCCAGGTGGAAAAAGATACGGACCGCGACTTCTGGATGACCTCCGACGAGGCCCAGAAATACGGCCTCGTCAGCCGGGTTGTCGTCCGGCGGGCCGACCTCGGAGTCTAGGTGTCGTTTCCGGTGTACCGGGGCAAGGTCCGCGACGTTGTCGACGCCGGGGACCGCCTCGTCATGCTCACCAGCGACCGGATCTCCGCCTTCGACCGCCCCTTAGGGTCCATTCCCGGCAAGGGGGAAATCCTTAACCAGCTGGCCCTCTACTGGCTGGAAGAAACCTCCGACCTGTGTCCCAATCATTTTCTGGAGAGTCTGGGACCCCGGTCTGTGGCCGTCCGCAAGGCCCAGATGATCCCCGTGGAGGTGGTCGTCCGCGGCTACCTGACGGGGTCGGCGTGGAAGGCCTACGCCTCCGGAGCCTCGGTGCCCGGGCTAAAGGTTCCCGCGGGGATGAAGGCTCACCAGCGGCTCCCGGTCCCTCAGATTACTCCCACCACCAAAGAGGCCGTCGGCGCCCACGACCAGCCCATCGACCGCCAGGGCATCCTCGACCGGGGCCTCTGCTCGGCCGATCTCTGGAACGAGGTGGAGGGGGCCGCCCTGGCGCTCTTCGCCCGGGGACAGGAGCTCCTGGCTCGGCGGGGCCTCATCCTCGTCGACACCAAGTACGAGTTCGGGGTCTTCGACGGCCAGCTCATCCTCTGCGACGAGGTCCACACCCCGGATTGCAGCCGCTTCTGGTTCGCCGACGACTACGAGGCGGCCTTCGCCGCGGGCCGAGAGCCCCGGAAACTCGACAAGGAATACCTGCGCTCTTGGTTGGCGGGACAGGGCTTCTCGGGCGAAGGCCCGGTGCCTCCCATCCCCGACGAGGTCTTTGACGAGACCCGGCGCCGGTACGTCGAGGCCTTCGAGCGGATCACCGGAAGGGAGTTCCACTTTTCCGGCCTCAGTTTTGAAGCAGAATCCCAGCGGGTGCTGTCAGCCTTGAACGGCTGAGGAAGCGAAATCTGCCTCCCGGCCAGGAGGCATTGTGGCACCCAGGCGGTTCGATCCAAAGGCTCTCGTCATCCTTTCCCTGGTCAGTATTCTCTCATGTTCCCTGGTTCCCGACCCCAGGCCGGCCCACAGGCTGGTCCTGGCCGAATGGAACGTCGAAAACCTCTTCGACGAAGTCCACGATGGGGGCGAGTACGCCGAATTTGACCCCGAAAAGGGCTGGACGAGGGCCCAGTTCTGGCACCGATGCGAGGGCTTGGCCCGGGTGATCCGCACCCTGGGCGACCGGGGGCCCGATATCCTCGTCCTCGAGGAGGTGGAGGGAGCCCACGCCCTCCAGGTGCTCAACGAGAGGTTCCTGGGGGACCTGGACTACCGCTACACGTTCCTGGCTTCCCCGTCCGTCCCCGGCATCAAGACCGTCTTCCTCAGCCGGTTCCCGCTGGTCCGGACCGGTCTCCTGTTTCCCGCCAGCGCCGCCGATGAGGTCTCCCGGCCCATCGTCGAGGCCGAGTTCAGCCTGGGAACCCGGGAGCTGGTGGTCCTGGCCAACCACTGGAAGAGCCGGATTCCCAGTCCCAAGGCCACCGAGCCGGCCCGAAGCGAGGCGGCTCGGACCCTCTCGAGGCGGCTGGTTGACCTGGATGCCCGCGAAGACCACCCCTTTGTGGTGGCCGTGGGCGATTTCAATACCTCCCTCGAGCTGTCCCGACCCTGGCCCGAGAGGGCCCTGGTCTCGGGCGGGGTGGCCGCCGCCAGCGAGGCGGCCCTCGTGGTCTTTCCCGGCAGGACCGCCGCCGCCCGGTCGTCGCGTCCGGGGGCCGTCTGGGACCCCTGGGAAACGGTGTCCACACCGGCGGGGAGCTACTACTACCAGGGGGACTGGGACCGTTTGGACCATACCTTTGTGGCCGTCTCGTCCCTGAAGGCCAGCGACTGGGGTTTTGAGTCCTTCCGGGTGGCCGATTACGCGGCCCGGCCCCAGGCCTATGGAGTGCAGAATCCCAATGGAATCTCTGACCACTTTCCCCTGGTCCTCACCCTGGCCCGAAAAGGCACCTAGTCGGTCCCTGGGGGAACGGCTCGCGTCCTTTTGCCTTGAGCTTTTGGGCGTTTTCCTTTACAAAAAAGGAATGACCTATCAAAGTGCCGAAGAGTATTTGGCAGATGTGGAGAAACGGTCGGGCCTCCCCTCGGGATTTCGGACCGCCACGGTTGACCTGACGTTCCGTCCCAGCGAGCGTCCGGTTCCCCAGCCCCTCCCCATGCGGTTGAACCTGCTTCTGCTCGACGAGCCTACCGCGGCTTTCGCTGGGGTCTTCACCCGGAACGCCTTTCCGGGGGCCCCCGTTATCCTCGGTCGAGAGCTCTTGGCCGAACCCCTTTCCCGGGGTGTCCTGATCAACAACAAGATCGCCAACGTCGGCGGGCCCACGGCCGTCGAAGACGCCCGGGCCCTCCAGGGGGCCTTGGCCACC
>JAHFSN010000152.1 GCA_023265735.1 Spirochaetaceae bacterium
GCTCTTGTGACAAGACAGCGTAGCCACCGAGGCGGACGTTATAAACGACAACTTTGGAGGAACCCCAGAAGATCCACCATTCCATCGTTCCGAGGCGTACCACCCAGTGGTCGTCTTTGGCCTCGATAGAGAGCGAGTTGTCGTTGGAATGTACAATTCCCGCCTCCCTCTCGTAGAGGATGGAGGCTTCGACGATATGATGCACCGTGTGCTTAATGCCCGTTTCTGTGACCGCGTAGGAATGGACCTTCTCCAGCAACTGGGTGGCGTTGGTTTCCCACCAGGAGCCGTCCTTGTTCCTTGTAGCCTTCTTGTTAAAGGCGATAATGACTGTCGAGTCTGGGTCGTAGTCCTGAGTCGACTTGCCAAAGAGACCCTCTTGGTAGACTCGCCACCCTTTGGCAAGCCTTTCCACCTGGGGCGTTTTGATAGTGTTCTTATTCCAAAGTGTTGGAGTGACGCTCGCTTTGAATTTTGTCCCCCGGGGCCAATGATCAGGCCAGAGCTCGAGGGGAAGGACAGAGAGGTTTCCCTTGCTGTCAAGGAAGACACCGCTGCCGAAGGAAATTCCCAAGAGGGAATCAGGGGCGTTACTGTTGGTGGTCTTCATTCGACCCTCGGAGTCGGTCGTCAAAGTTTCTTCCTGACCCCGAGCAATCGTCCAGCGGATGTTGGTAGGTTCCCAATGGATCTTCATGTCGGGCGCGGCAGGAGCGTCGATTGCGCCCAGGAGTTGAGCCGCCGTTTCGTGGATCTGGTCTGCAGTCGGAGGCGTTGTAGTGCAGGAGGAGAATACAACAGAGAGGATCAAGACAAGAAATTTATACATCGAGGTTTAGCCTTCCTGGTTCGCGACTTTGGCCAAAGGCGCCTTGTTATGGTTCTGATGCAACGCACCCGGTCGCCGCGGGCTTGTTCAGTCCAGCGGCAACCTTCGCGGAAGCCATTATAGCACTCGTGCTGTCAGGGCACCGTTTCAATTCGCAGCATATTTGTGTCACGATGAGCGGTGAAAGGCAGGGCTGCGGTAAATACGACCTTCTCGTCCTTGTTGAGGTAGCCACCGTTCTTCAGGAGGTTGGTAACGGTCCGGATGGCATCGTCAATGTTGTCGCCAAACGTCGAGATAGGAACTCCCCAGACGCCCCAGTAGAGGGCCAGCTGACGAAGGGCCTTTTCGCTAGGACTGACGGCCAGGATGGGCCGCGGAGGCCGGAAATGGCTGACCACCTTGGCGGTGTAGCCCATGTCGGTCAGACAGATGATCTTGGCCGCGCCGATGACGGCTGCAGCGAGGCTGGCGGCTTCCCCAATGGCGTTGGCTGCGGTGTAGCTGTCGTCCAGGACGAGCTTCCTGTCATTCCAAGGCACGGTGCGTTTCTTCTCGATGGTGGAGATGATCATGTGCATGTGTTCGACAGCCTCGAACGGATAGGCTCCCGATGCCGTCTCGGCGCTCAGCATGACCGCGTCGGTGCCATCGAGGACGGCGTTGGCCACGTCGGTGGCTTCCGCGCGGGTGGGTCGCGGGTTCCCAATCATGGATTCGAGCATTTGGGTCGCGGTAATTACCGGTTTGCCGAGGCGATTGCACCGCTCGATGATGTTCTTCTGGATGGGCGGCACTTCCCAGACGTTCATTTCGACGCCCATATCGCCCCGCGCAATCATGATGCCGTCGCTCAAGCAGATGATCTCGTCGATGTGGTCAACGGCTTGGGGCTTCTCAATCTTGGAAATGACGGGGGTGTCTTTTCCGTGGAAGAAGATGAGGTCCTTGATGGCTTTGACGTCTTCAGGACGCTGAACGAAGCTGAGGGCCACGTAGTCGACACCGAGGTCGAGGCCAAACTTGAGGTCCTCCTTGTCTTTATCGGTAAGGGCATCGACCGATAGGATGCTGCCAGGAAGGTTCACTCCCTTGTTGTTCTTCAGGATGCCTCCATGGACAACTTCACAGTGGACGTCGTCCCCCTTCACGGCCAGGACCTTGAGGCTGAGGTTACCGTCGTCGAGGAGGACCACAGAACCGGGAGTGACGTCTTTGTTGAAGGTAGGGTAGGAAACGGCGGCCTCTTTTTCGTTTCCTAGGGGAAGGTCGCGGACCGTCAGAATAAACTCGGCGCCGGGCTTGAGTTCGACCTGATCCCCGACAAATTTGCGGACGCGGATCTTCGGACCTTGGAGGTCCTGGAGGATGGCGATGGGCTTCTTGCACTCGAGGGAGGCGCGGCGCACCCACTCGAACCTTTGCTTGTGGTCTTCGTAGGATCCATGGGAAAAATTGAAACGCGCCACGTCCATGCCGATCTGGGCGAGCTTCAGGATTCTTTCGTAGGTGTTTGTGGCTGGACCGAGGGTACAGACAATTTTGACCCTGCGGGACTCAACGAAGTTCAGCATGGGGTTCTCCTTGATAAGGGGTATTAAGTTGATTATAGCGAACTCTTCCCCTTTGTGGTACCCATGCGCCTAGACTGACATTTCTGTTGGGCCGGCCTTTTTTCGGCTCACGGCGCTGAGGAGGGCGGAGGGGGAGTTCCCGGTTCTTCGGCGAAGGCCCAGGAGTTCTTGCCGGTGTGCTTGACTTGGTACATGGCGCCGTCGGCCCGGTTGAGGAGGGTATCCGCGTCTGTTGCGGAGTCGGGGTAGATGGCGATTCCAATGCTGACTCCCAACTCAATTGTCTGATCTTCCCAGATCAGCGGTTCGGTGATGGCCAGGGACAGCTTCTCGGCAATGGCCTCAATCGAAGGCCTCTGTTCGACCTCCACCGCCAGGGCGACAAACTCGTCTCCTCCCACCCGGGCCACCAAGTCGGAGTCCCGCATGGTGGAGCGGAGCCGCTCTCCGAGCCTTCGGAGGACCCAATCACCGGCGTCGTGTCCCCATTGGTCGTTGATGGGCTTGAACCCATCAAGGTCGAGGAAGTAGAGGGCGAATTTTCTGTTGCGTCGTAGGCTCAAGGCGATGGTCCGCCTGAGGTAGTCGGTCAGGAGTCTCCGGTTAGCCAGACCGGTCAAGGGATCGTAGTGGGCCAGCTTCAAAACTTGGCGATTGAGGCGCTTCACCTTTCGGTGGCTGAGGGCGTTGCGGAGGGCGACCACAATGAAACCGGCCAGGGTCTCCAGGAACCGGCAATGGAGTTCGTCGAAGGCCCGGGAGCGCGGATGCTGGATGGTCACGACGCCGATGCGCTCGTCCCCCGCCAAGAGGGGAAGGAACACGGCCGAATGGAAAGTGGAGTTGGAGAGGAGCGCCGTTGCCGCTTCTTCATCGAGCAATTTCCCGACATCCTGCTCGATGTCCGAAATCAAAAGCGTCGTCCTGTGTTCCAAGGCCCACCCGGAGAGGCTATTCTCAACGGGACGCCGCTCCCGTGACTCGATCCGCTGCCCGTTCATGATGCGGAAGGGGTAGCGCATGGTGTTGTCTTTGGCGTCGAACAGGGCCAACCCAAAGGCCGGGAGGTCGAAGATCTGGCTGAGACTTTCGTAAAGGGTCTGGAAGAATCCCGACACCGTGAGGCTGCTGGTGATCCGGCGTCCCAGCTCGCTGATGACCCTCAGGCTGTCGAGGGCCTTCTTCAGCTCCAGGGACTCGGCCTCCAGCTTCTGCGACTTGAGGCGCAGCAGTTCCTCCCGGTTGCGCTTGTGCTCGGCCTGGAACTCGTCGAGGAACACCCTCACGTTGCGCGAGGCTTCCTCGGCCTTCAGGGAGCGTTCCAAATCCAGGGCTCGGCGAAGGAGGGCCAAGGCCCGCGTGGGGTCTCCCGCGCGCTCCCACAGCTCGGCGATCCGAAGGTCGGCCCTGACCTGGTGGGAACGGGCCCCGAGCTGCTCGGCCAAGGTGGAGACCTTTCCCAGGTAGTGGAGCGCCGCTTCCTGATCGCCCTTGAGGGCGTAGGAGTCGCCCAAATGGTAGAAGGCGTCGAGCTGCCCCCAGGGATGGTTGAGCTCCTGGCAGATCTCCAGGCATCGCTGGTGGTACTCCTGGGCCAGCTCCCCGTCGCCCCAGTCTCGGTAGAGCAGCCCCAAGAGGTCGAGGGACCTTGCCTCGCCAATGCGATTCCCCAAGCTCTTGGACAGGACCAGGGCCTGGCTCAGCTGGTCGAGGGCCTCTTCATTACGGCCCAGGGTCTGGAAGGTTTGACCCAACGAGAGCTGGATGTCGACAAGTTCGGTGCGGAGCTGACTGGATTGGACCAGCACCCGGGCTCGAAAGAAGCATTCCAGGGCCTCTTCGGGTCTCTCGAGGGCCAGGTGGATTTCGCCAATGGTGATCTCGGCCCGCATCTGACCCAGTTCGTCTCCCGCCGTTTCGGCAAGGTGCCAGGCCTGGCGCAACTGGTCGAGGGCGGTGTCGAACCGGCCCAACTGCCGAAAGACCGAACCCAACCCCAGCCGGGCGTCGATTTCCACCGAGCCGAGACGATTCCGCATGGCCCCCTCGAGGGCCTCGGTGAAATGGACCGCCGACTCCCCGGGACGGGAGAGGTAGAAATGGCTCCAGCCGAGAAGGAGTCGGCAACGAAGGGTCTGTTCGGGAGGAGCTGTCGGACCCGCAGCATCCGACGCCAGGACGCTAAGTTCCAAGGCGCGGACGGGGTTACGGCTCAATTCCCCTTGGGCTTCGGCGCAGAGTTCGTCGACCCGGATCGGTTGGGACTCAGTGTTCGAGTTCGTGGGCCCTCCGGGCCGCTGCCGAGACGGCCTCAAGAACGGCGTCCGTAAAGCCCCCCTTCTCGAGGGCTTTGACCCCTTCGATGGTGGTCCCCGAGGGGGAACAGACCTTGCTTTCGAAGGAGATGGGGTGATCCCCCGTCTCCCTGAGGAGGGCCACGGCACCATCGAGCGTGTCCAGGGCGTGTTCAAGGGCCTGGGGGTAGGGGAAACCTTCCCTCACTCCTCCCATGGCCAGCGCGTGGACGAAATGAAAGACAAACGCAATCCCCGATCCCGAAAGGCCGGTAATGGCGGCCATCAGTTTCTCGGGAAGAAGGACGGCCCGCCCGATGGCCGCGGCGATCCCCATGGCCTGTTCGGCAAACACGGGGCCACACTCAAAGCCTGGGCTCACTCCCACGAGCGCCTTCCCCACCTTCGCCGCCAGGTTGGGCATGAAGCGCACGACTTGATCGACACCAAGCTCCTTCTGGAAGTACGCCGTCCCCAGGCCGGCGGCCAACGAGATGAAGGCCTTGCCGGCCGTGTGGGGCCTCAGCCGGTTGACCAGCGCCGGGATATCCTGGGGCTTGATGGCGATTACCACGATGGTGCTGGCCTCGACGAGGGCTTCGACGGTTTCGTACACCGTGAGTCGCCGTTGCTTCTGGGCCTTGGCCTTCGTCGCGGGATGGGTCTCAAAGACTCCGACTTGCTCGCACAGATTCTTGCGGGTCAGGCCCAGGGCCATGGCCTCGCCCATATTGCCAAAACCAATGACGCCAACCGCCGGTATCATGAGTGCCTCCGAAAACTTGTGGGGCGATGATGAGCCTGGATAAGAGCCTGCAAAAACGCCTGGGTTGCGACATCCGCAACAAACCTGACACCGGTTCTCGTTCCGTTCCCGTTGGCCACCGTCGCGTCAATGATCCTTTCATCGCTACGCAGAAGGAACTTCAACTGCAAGGTGTCACCAGGAACCAGGATTTGGTTGATCTTCAGCCCCGCCCCTTCCATGCTGAGATCGTGCACCACGCAAGGAACCCATTGGTTCGAGTAACTGTAGAAGCCCTCGACGGTAACCTTGGTTCTGGCACTCACTCGGTCCTTGTATTCTGGAGCCAATAGACCTCCCCCTAGCTGACTACTCTAGCATAGCGTGATTAGGGGGTCAAACAAGAGCATCTTTCAAAACTACTGCGGCAGGTTCTGTCGGCGCCAAAAACTCACTCAAATCCTCACGTATCAAAGAT
>JAHFSN010000153.1 GCA_023265735.1 Spirochaetaceae bacterium
CCGTCACCTGGACCGAGGGCGAAGGAGGGACCCGGGAGTCCCGGCGCCGAGACGTGGAAGGGGCCCTGGACCGGCTGGGCCGACGGGTGACCCAAAGCCCCGAGGACGACCCCTGGCTCCTCGAAGCGGCCCAGACCGCCGTCCCTGAAGCCGTCGAGGAGGCCTTTCGGCAACGTCGGCGGGGCCAGCCGGGCTCGGTCAAGGATGCCCTGGTGAGGTACCTCGGGACCGTGAAGGAAGACCTGTGGTGAACGGTCTCTTCGACGCCAACCTGAGGGCCCTGGGACGGCGGACCGACCAGGGGGCTCGCCTCCTCGCCCAGATGCTGGGGGCCGGGGGCCCGGCGCCGGACCTGGGGCTGCGGGACCGGTCGGGGACCCCGTTGCCGGGCGTGGTGGTCGGCGGCGTTCCCCGGTCGCTGGTATCGACGTTTGACGCCCAGAAGGAGGCCAGCCGGTGGGCCCAGGGGTGGGAGGGGGGCACGGTGGTGGTCCTCGGGGGCGCGGGAACCGCCGCGGCCTCGGCCCTCGAGGCCTCACCCCTGACCGTTTGGGTGGAACCCCGCGCCGACGTGTGGCGCAGCCTCTTGACCTACGAAGACTGGACGGGTTGGATCGGGCGGGACGAATGGGTGCCGTGGCCGGGGTCGGCCGGGGCCCTGGAGGCCTGGCTGCTGGACCGGTACCAGCCCCTCTGGGACGGCGCCTTCCGGGTGTTGGAATGGCGGGGAGCCGCGGGGGACGCCCTCTGGGAACCGTATCGCGACGCCACCCGGCGGGCCCTCGACGCGATGGCCTCGGACTTTTCCACCCAGGCGAGGTTTGGGGTGCGCTGGTACCGCAACGCCCTGACGAACCTCAGGCGCCTCGAATCCGCGTCCATCCCCCCGTGCCCCGGGGCCCAGGTGGTGATCGCCGGGGCCGGTCCCAGCCTCGACGACGCCCTGGGCAGCGACGGGGCCCGCCGGTGGCTGGAGGCCCGGGAGACCACCGGTGACAGGCTCTTCGCCACCGATACCGCCCTCCCCGCCCTCCTCGAACGGGGGGTGGTGCCCGACCTCGTCCTGTGCCTCGACGGACAGCTGCCCAGTTACCACCACTTCGTCACCCCCCGGCCCCGGGCCATCCCCCTGGCCGCCGACCTGTCCTCCCTCCCCCTTTTGGGCCGGCTGGGCATGCCCGTGGTGCGCTACCTGTCGGGCCACCCCCTGGGGACGGTGGTCCGGCGGTTCTTTCCGGAAATGCCCTTCCTCGACGGATCCTTGGGGAACGTGTCGGGTCTAGCCCGGTGGACCGCCCTGGCCCTGGGGGCCCGGACCGTGGAGACCTGGGGCGTAGATTTCGCCTACCGCCACGGCCAGGCCTACGCCCACGGAACCTACGTCTACGACCTCGCCGGCCGGGTCCAGAACCGCCTGAATCCCCTGGAAACCCGGCTCAGCCTCTCGACCTACGCGGCCCGGGGCCGGGAGAGGACCGCCTCGAACGGGGTCTTGTGGGATACCACGCCGCTGCTGCGGGACTACCGGGCCCGGTGGGAGGCCTTTTCGGGGTCGCCGCCGCCCACCACCCTGGCCCACGGCGCGGGGCGCTGGGATGCCTTTGCCGCCGATTGGCGCCGCCGGCTTGAGGCCCTTCCCCTGCCCGCCGCGTCCCACAGGTTCTCCGGCTTCGTCCGGGGGCTTCCCCCAGAAACGCGGGAAGATTGGCGTGCCTTGGGGCCCCTGGCCCTGGGCCTCCATCGGGAGACGGGGCTCGAGGGGATTTCTCTGCTGAAAACCGTCAAGACCAAGGCCCTCTCGTTCCTAGTAGATTGATTTTTGAGGGTTCCCAGGTATACTAAAGCCATGAAACCGGTCGTTACCCGCCTCTACGCGGTCCTCGTCGCATTGACGTTCGTCGGTCTGGCCGCTTGGGCGGCGGCCGACTGGTATCAGCTTCAACAAAAAGCCCTGGTCCAGGGCCGGGCCGAACTGCGGCAGGTCGCGGGAGTCATCTCCGACCTCTCGATCCGTCCCGGGGCCCTCGACGCGTCCACCCTGAGCCGGCTCTTCGCCCAGTCCGTGGGGGCTAATCCCCGCTGGAAGATGATTTTGCTTTCGTCCGGCCAGGGCACCGAGTACTACCACGGCCCCCGGCCTTCCGTGCCGGTGACCCAGGCCGTGCCCCGGTGGGATCCCCGAGCCTCGTCCGAGGTGAAGGTGGCCCTTCCCGTCTTCCGGACCGGCGCGCCGCCGTACATCCTGGAAGGCATCTACCAGTTCTACGGCCGCCCGGAGATCTTTCAGCTGCTGAAGGCCTGCGGGGTGACCCTGGTCGTCCTGCTGGTCCTGACCACGGTCGTCGTGGTGCTTTCGTCCCGCCCCCGGCGGTCCGACGCTGACGAGCCGGTGTCCGCCCCCGTTTCCCCGGAACCCGAAACCGCGCCGGCCTCTCCCCAAGCGACCTTCGACGACGAGTCCGACGACGAATACTGGTTCGACGACACCCCCGACATGGACGACCTGCCTCCCCTGGAGACCCCCAGTTCCCCTCCCCAGACCGCGGCTCCTCCTCAGCCCGTAGCCCCACCCCACGTTCCGACCCCTGCGCCGGCGTGGTCGGCTCCCGCCCCGGCTCCCACTCCCGCCCCGGTTTCACCACCGGCGTGGTCGGCTCCTGCCCCGGCGGCTGCGGCGCCGCCCGCTGACACGACGCCGTCCCTCTTTGCTCCTCAGACGGGTCTGGGCTGGGAGTCCTTCCTGGGAACTCGCCTCGACTTTGAACTGAACCGGGCGTCGGGACTCAACCAAGACCTCGCCCTGGTGCTCTTGGCCATCAAGGAGGGCAGCGTGCCCCCGGTCCTCTGGGGCAAGACGGTGCGCGAGAGCTTTCCGTCGGTGGACCTCGACTTTGAGCACGAGGGGGGCGCCGCCGTGGTCCTGCCGGGACGAACCCTGGAACAGGCACTGCAAGCGGCCCGGGCCTTCATCGAAACGGCCGACCGCACCCTGGGAGGCGCCGTGGTCCACGCCGGTGTCGCCTCGCGGACCGGGCGGCTGCTCTCGGCGGCCACCCTGCTGGGCGAAGCCGCCTCGGCCAAGCGACGGTCGCTCTCGGGGACAGTACGGGTCCTGGGACTCAAAACCGACCCGGATCGGTATCGGGAACACCTGATGTCCGCCAGCCTGTCCTGACTGCTAGGGCTTGGATCTCGGCGTTTTGGCGTCGCCTCAGTCGTGTGCGGTGCTCGTCGTACACACAGTACGACTGCGCTCCGTGCACTCCTTCGGCTTAGCCAAAACACCGATCTCCTGCGCCCGATCTACACGGGCCACGCTTCGCTCGCCGCCGGGTGAGCCATTGGGCCGCGGCGTTGCCGCGAGGGGGTTCCGCCCCTGCTTTGTTGGGGCTCGGGGCTGCTTTCACGGCTTTGCTTCGCTCGCCGGTGAAAGACTCGGCACTGGGTTAAAAAGAGAGCTTTTCCCCTCTCTGAGAGTCGGCATCCTGTGAAAAAGACAGCTCGTCCTCTCTCCAAGAGTCGGTGGCCTCTGGAAAAGAGAGCGCTTCCCCTCTCCACGAGTCGGCATCCTCCGAAAAAGACAGCGCGTCCTCTCTTGGAGAGTCGGTCTCCTCTCCCCAAGAGAGGTCGTCCTCTGAAATTCATAGGAATCGGGGTCTTTTTCATGGGAGGGGCTGGATGGGCGGCGGAATGCGGGGAACAACAGAAAGGCCCGTTGGCGGGGTTCACCAACGGGCCTTTCTGATTTTGTCTAGCGGGGGCTAGGCTCGGGCGGTGGCGGCTTTGGCGGCGCCGGCGAAGCCGGGGAACCGGGCCGAGAGGTCGTCGTAGATGGCCTGGGCCCCGGGAAGGCGAAGTTTGACGGCGTTTTTCACGGCGTTGTAGAAGACCAGGGCGGCTTGGTACGCCTCACTCCCCGAAAGGAGCAGGCTGTCGCCCAGGGCGGCCATCACAGGGGTCAGGAGCTGTTCGAGGTCGCGCAGGATGCGGACGGCCTCGACGTCGATGGCGAAGGCCTGCATGTCGAGGTAGGGCGGCCGGAGGTCGGCGTGCTTTCCGCCGTACTCGAACGACTTGGTCACAAAGGCGACGCTCTTGTCGCCCATCTTGGGCAGCTCGTGCCTGTCGTCGCTCGACAGCGTCTTGAGCTTGGGGAGCAGGATCCGGTTCAGAACGCTGATCGCGTCCCGGACCGCTTTGAGTTCCGCCTCGTCGAAGACGATGGCGATGTTGTCTGACTGGGCCATATAGGCCTCCTTAAGATTAGGATGTTCTCAACCATTCCCCACATTTTAGGGGAATTCAAGTGTTGGAGAATGAATTTGGATGAACTCTAGCAAGAAAGTCTCACGCGGAGCCGCGGAGGGAGCGAAGACGCGGGGATGAGCAGGGGTTCAAGGGGGAGCGGCGGCTCGCAGGGTGGAGGGATTGGACAGGCGCGCGGCGTGGGTGTACCGTGGTGGAGGGAATCGTTCCGGTGGGGATGGAATGGGGTTGGATGTGGGTGGGGGTTGTCTGGGACGCGATGGGGTGGACGAGAATTCGGAGGTGGTATTTGAAATTCACTGTTCGACGATTTAAGTCGATTTCGCAAGCAGAAATACCCTGCTCTGGAATAACTCTCTTGGTTGGCGGCAACAACTCCGGGAAGAGCTCTATCCTCCACGCTATCCAGTTTGGTGTCTCAGTTGCTCAGACTTCCCTACTTCAGGGTTCAAGCTGGACTGGCGATCGCATTTCGACGTCAATAGGCCAGAATGATCTTGTCTATACTCCCATTAAAGACGTGATGTCCCTGGGAATGAATGGAAAGCTCAAAGAAGATAAGCGTGAGGCAATTGAGATTCGGTATGAAAATGAGTCCTTGATCTCAACCATCAATGTCCGAAAAGGTCGCAACAAGAACATTCTCCTGGAAATTACTGGGAAGGAGTTGGGACGGCAGCTTCGTCCGCTCCAGACACCCTTTTCCGCACTTGTCACTGGACTGGCTGGCATTCCCTCGGAGGAAAAGTTCCAGAGCAACCTTGTCGTCAGGAAAGCCGCGGCAAAAGGAGATTCAAACTCAGTCTTCCGAAACATCCTTTGGTTGTTAAAGGCAGATCAAGCGAAATGGAACAAGTTTGAAGCTCAGCTGGGGCGCATATATCCGAAGCACAGAGTCTTCGTGGACTTTGCGGAGAGCTCGCATGAGAATATTGTTTGTGACGTCGAAATAAGTGGCACAAAGTTTCCTATCGATACCTGTGGAACCGGCATATTGCAGGCTATACAGATTTTCGCCTATATCAATCTCTTCGAACCAAAACTTCTCCTGCTCGATGAGCCTGACAGTCATCTCCATCCAAACAATCAACTTCGGCTCGCCGAAGAGCTCCTAAGTGAGTCCAAGACTGGTCTTAGGATCATCATTTCGACTCACAGTCGGCAGATAGTCGAGGGACTAATTGATGAGGCCGATCTTGTTTGGATGAGGTCAGGAAGAGTCGTCCCAAACGTCGAAGACTACGAGATCAGGTCGCTTCTGGAGATTGGAGCACTTAACGCTGGTGAACGTGTACATCAGCCACAATTTGTCTTTTTGACCGAGGATCGCGAGAAATTCCTGTTCAAAGTCTTTCTAGAATCAAATGGTTTTGACCCACGCGAGTGTGAAATCGTTTCATATGGAGGATGCACACAGCAGGGAACTGCAATGATTCTCATTAACCACCTAAGGCGGACTTTCCCGTCAGCTAAATTCTGTATTCATCGTGATCGTGACTTCCAAACTCAAGAGGCAATATCAAAGTACTCTATAGTTTTCGAACAAATGGAGGTTCGAGTCTGGATCCCGCCTGGAAATGATGTTGAGAGCTGTTTCTGCACGCGGGACCACCTGAAGATTGTACTTGGAATC
>JAHFSN010000154.1 GCA_023265735.1 Spirochaetaceae bacterium
TCCCGGACGGCTTCGTCGTCTTCGACGACCAGGATAGTTTCCGTGCCGCCATTGGCACGGGGCGGGACGGGTTCGGCCAAAGACGGCGGGGCATCGAGGGCCGGCCAGTAGACCTTGAATACGGCTCCGCTCCCGGGCTCGCTGTAGACGCTGACCTGCCCGCCGTGCTGGCGGACGATGCCCTGGACCGTGGACAGCCCCAGACCCGTCCCCTGGCCCCGGGGTTTGGTGGTGAAGAACGGGTCGAAGATCTGACCCAGGACATCGGGGTCCATACCGGTACCGGTGTCGGTGACCGTGAGGACCACCTGAGGCCCGGGAACGGTGCCGTAATGGGTGCCGACGAAGCCATCGTCGAGGACCTGGAAGGCCGTGGTCAGGCCCAGGGTGCCGCCGCCGGGCATGGCGTCCCGGGCGTTGAGCACGAGGTTGAGGATGACCTGTTCCACCTGACCCGAATCGGCCAGGATGGCCGGCAGATCGGGAGCCAGGGACACCTGAAAACGAATGGTTTCGGGGAGCATCCGCCGGACAATGGCCTCGAAGTCCGAGACGAGGGCGTTGAGGTCGAGGACCTTCCTCTCGAGGACCTGCTGGCGGCTGAAGGCCAGAATGCGACGGGTCAGGGTGGCAGCCCGCTCGGCCACGGCTTTGATCCTCTCGAAATAGTAGTCGGTGGGATGGGTGCTTTTGGGGCTCCTCCCCAAATCGGAGTAGGTGAGGACGGGGACGAGAAGGTTATTGATGTCGTGCGCAATGCCGCCGGCCAGCCGTCCCAGGGCCTCGGTCTTCTGGGACTGGATCACCTGAGCGGTGAGGGACTCGCGTTCCGCTTCCAGCCTCTTGCGCTCGGTGATGTCGAGGAGCGATCCGGAAATTCCTGTGGGCCGGCCGGCGTCATCGCGTTCAAGGCTGGCCAGGAAGAGGACCCAATGGACGGAGCCGTCAGGGTGAACGACGCGGTATTCCTGTTCGGTGTCGTTCTCGTCCGAGGCCAGCCAGCGCTTGATGTCCTGGTCCCTGCGCGCCCTGTCGTCCGGATGAAACAGGTCTTCCCAATCCTTCAAGTCCGAGATCACGGCCCCTGGGTCCAAGCCCATGAGGATCTTGCATCGTTCAGTGGCCTCAAATTTGCCCTTCCCAAGGTCTCGGTACCAGAACCCAATCTTGGTGCTTCGGGCCATGAGATCAAGACGATCTTGGGCGGTCTGCTTTTCGGTATTCGTCTTGGCGAGGAGAAAAGCCACACCAAAAATCACCATGACAGCCGCGGCCATAAGGGCCGCAAACTCCTGCCCCAACCTTACGTGGAGGGCCTCCATGTCGCCCTGGGCCATCTGGTCGATCTGGACGATAACCCTGTCGAGGTCGTAAGAAGCCAGACGAAGGGACACCGTTTCGTCGACGGGCCCCCGGCCACTGACCAGGTCGCGCAGTTCCGAGAGTTCCAGGCGAAAGTCGGCCATCAGACTCGAAATCCGGGGCCCGTCCCCCATCTCGGACGCCCAGGCCTCCTGAAACCGTGCCAAGGAGTTCGCCGTCTGGTCGAGGAGGGCCAGGCCCGCCTCCCGGCCAAAGGCCGACCCGGGCCGTTCCCCCAGCACCGCCGCCAGCAGCCCCTCTCCCAGGTCCTTCCGGGCCTCCTGGAAGAGCCCGAACGCAGTAACCGCCTTCTGGTAGCTCGCCGCCTGGGCGTAGTGAATGACCGTCAGAAGGCCCACCAAGAACAACATGAGGGTGGGGAGGACCAATTGGGAGACAGACCAGCGAATCTTCCGCTTCTGCAGGATCATGGTTTCTCCAGCACCGTGAAGCCGAGGGGTGCCAGGAGGGCTTGGTGCTCGGGTGTGTTGAGATACTCGGCCAGGGATTGGTCCCAGGCCTCCCTCAAGGCCTTATCCTCGGGCCGGAACGCAAAGGCCCCCAGGGCCCCTGGGTCGGTGTCACGGGCATCGGTCCTGACCTCGAGGGTTCGCGGGGGAACCTGGGTCAGCATGAACCGAAGGGAGGGTGCCGAAAGGACGAGGCCGTCGGCCGAGCCCTCCCGAACCGATGCCAGACCCGTGGCCGCGTCGGGAACGACGACCAAGGAGTCGACGGGCCAGCCCCTCTCCCGCAAGAAAGAGATCTCTGCGGCACCGCCCAAGACGGCGTATCGAAAGGTCTCGGAACTGCCCTGCCGCTGGAAGGTGGTCCACCCCTTCGGGTTTCCCGCCTTCAAAAGAACCGCCTCGCGGACGCGAAACGTGGGTAGGGAGAACGCGACGATCTTCTGCCGGTCCGGAGTCACGAAGGTTCCGGCGGCCACCACATCGATACGGTGGTGAAGGAGTTCCTCGAACAGGTGGTCAAACTCGATTTGCCTCCATTCGATGTGTCCGAGATGAAGCCTCTGGGCCAAGACCTTGGCGGTCTCGGGAGCTTCTCCCGTGACCACGCCGTCCTTCACGAAGGCGTAGGGCGCTTCCACCGCGTAGCCGATTCGGAGGAGACTTCGGGCTCTCTCCAACGAGGGATCGCAGCCCGATAACAGCCAAGCCAGGGCAAACGCGAAAACCGCCAACCTTCGATGGGACATCCAGTTCTTCCTTTCCCAAGGATAGGGTGGCGGAAAGGCGGAGTCAAGGAAAGGGAAGATTATGCCGGGGTCTCCCGCAGGGGCTTGAGGACCCCAGCCCATTTTTCCAGGGCCGCGAGCATGACCAGAGCCTGACGGTGGTGATCCTCGGTGGGCTGGAACTTCCCTTCGGCGTCGAGGTGCTGGCGGTAGAACGGCAGGTATACGGCTTCGGTCAAGGGCACCATGTTCAGGGACGTGAGGACGGGCTTCATGAGCTGAATCGACCGGGTCCCGCCGGCCACGCCTCCGTAACCCACAAACCCCACGGGCTTGTGCTTCCATTCCTGGGCCAGGTAGTCGATGGCGTTCTTGAAGACGGCGGTAAAACCGTAGTTGTACTCGGTGGCGATGACCACGAAGGCGTCGGCCTCGTCGATGGTTCGGCTCCAAGCCTTGGTATGCTCGTGGACGTACTGCCGCTTGGCCGGGTGCTCGGGCTCGTCAAAGAAGGGAAGGTTCACCTCCTTGAGGTCGATGACCTCCACCGAAAAGGCAGGCAATCCTCGGGCCACCCCCTCTATCCAGTGGGCAAATTGGGGACTCACCCGGCCGGGCCTGGTGGATGTGATCAGTATCTTGAGACGGATCATGGGCTTCTCCTGTGTTCCTAATGTACGATCACATCCATGCATATGCAAATAATTTCACCGGAAGGTCTGGTCAGGCTCCGAGGCTCCGTCTATAGTGAAGGTCGAACAAAAGGAGAATTCCCGTGGCGCGTCGTCTCAAACCCTCTACCCTTTCGATCATCATCCTGACGGGCGTTGTCCTGGGGGCCGTGGGCTACCTTTTGGGAACCCTTGCGACGTCGGGCCCGGCCGTAGCCAAGTCCAGCCAGGGGCCGGGGTCCGCTTACGACACGCCGGTTCCCGTGGCCGATTTCACGTTGACCGACCAGACGGGAAAGCCCTTCACGTTTTCGTCCACCCGGGGCAAGGTTGTGGTGATGGCCTTCCTCTTCACCCACTGCGGCGACGTGTGCCCCTTCAGCGCCATCAAGATGCGCCTCGCCCTCGACCAGTTGGGAGAAGCGGCCGGCCAGGTGGAGCTGGTGGTCGTCGACACCGACCCGGAGCGCGACACCGTTTCCGTCTTGGCCGACTACAGCCGGCAGCTGGGCCTCTACGACCGGTGGCACATGGTGACCGGTCCCCTGGCTGACATGCAGAAGCTCTACAAAGCGCTCAAGATCACCGTCATCAAGGCCCAGGACGACGATGTGGAAGCCACCGTCAAGAACGCCCAAGACCTGGGGATCAGCCTTCCCCAGAAGGACAAGACCGATAGTCCCCTCTTCGGGCTCAGCGACAGCCAGGTCCTCGAAGGCGGCAAGGTGGCCAAGACCTTCTCCGGAGGATACCAGATCGCCCATTCGGCTCCATTCTGGGTGGTCGACACCAACGGACAGGTTCGCACCAGCCTCGACGTGAGCGCCAGTCCTGCCCAGATCGTCGAAGCGGTAAAGACCTACCTCCCCAAGAGCTAACGGGCCACCGGGGCTTGGACCTCGCCGTCTGCGATTCTTTTGTGACTTCAGCGAACAGGGCTTAATTCGGATCTCGTCCTGTTGATCCTGCAAATCCTGTCTCGTTTTCTTTGTTCCAGGATCTTGCAGGACACCAAGCTAGATTCTCTGCGAGATGCGGTCGACGAAGGTCTTTACCAGCGCGCGTTTCTGGGCCTCGTCGAGGTCCTTGGTGGCCGAGGTGACCACGTCAACGTCCCGGCAATCCAGTTGCTTCAGCAGCTTGGTCTGCTGGTTCGTAAGGGAGTCGAGGAACCATCGGTTGGCGGTGACGAGCAGGGCCACCTTCTTCTGGCCCACCTTCGGCCCGGAGCTGAGCCAGTCCCGGACGGGCGACTTCATGTTGAGGGCCATCACGGCGCTGTAGACCACCAGGCCCCTGTACTTGCCGAGGTCACGGCGGCCGACCTCCTGGGCCGGAGCCTCCTCGAACGCAATCTGGTGGTCCGTCAGTTCGTCCTTGATCCACTGAATGTAGCGGTCGAGGCTCTCGGTGTGCTCGTCGTAGACGAACAGGACGGGCTCCGTCTGGGCGAACCCCAGGGTCACCACAAACATCAGAAGCCCAACCATCGCTCCTTTCATATCTTCCTCCTGGAACGCTTTAGGGGAATAGGCGCAGGCCGCCAAACCACGTGGGTTGGGGGTTGGACGCCGAGGGGTCAACGAGGATCCCACCCTCGAGGGCAATCCAGCCCCATTTCATTCCCAAGGTGCTCCGAACGTAGGGGTGACCCCGGAACTCCGGCGGGTTGGATTTCCCTGTGGAGGGGGACTTCCCCTTGTCGTCGACGTGGCCCAACCACCCGGCATCGGTATCCCAGAACCAGCGGTCGTCCTCGAATTTAATCCCAGCGCCCATCAGAGGGTCGGCGTCGTTGGCCTTACCAAACTGCCCGTGGAGCACGCCTCCCACGACGAAGTACAGCCAGCCCATGCCCCACTGGAACAGGGCGTGGTTGTTTCCCTCAGAATCCCAAAGGGCAATCGGGTGGTAGTAGGCCTGGGGACTGATGTTGATGAGTCCCAGCCCCGCTCCGTCGAAGTGGGAGTTGATGTTCACCAAGCCGATCTGCATGCCGCGGACGTCTCCGCCCACGTTCACCGCCGAGGCCTGGACGCCACTGAAGCCATCGGCGATGTTCACCCAGCCCGCCGACTGAAATCCATGGAAGGTCCCCTGGGCGAGGTTGAACACGCCGGCTCCCTGGAATCCCCGGTTTTGGGTACCCCGGCCCAGGGCCATGTTGAAAACGCCGCTCATCTGGGCCCCCTTCATGTCGGAACCCGACATGGCGAACACCCCGGCCGCCTGGACGCCCCGGACTTCGCCGTGGTTCAGAACGCCAATGCCTGCCGCCTGGACTCCATCGAGTTCGTCTCGATTGATGGCGATCAGACCGGCCATCTGGAGGCCTCGGATCGACCGGGCGCTATCAACCAGAAGGGAGAAGGCGAAGTTCTTGTCGGCCTCTTCCCAGTCGGCCCGTGAGGCGCCGGGGGTCACCCCCAGAGTGAACGACGAAAGGTCGAGGACGAGCCTGTCGGTGTCGTAGAACGGGGACGGGACCGTGGTCCCGCCGCGGGTGGCAAACCGGGCCAGGTCTTGGTCCTGGAAATCGAGGGGAGAGAGCGTGGTGATGCCCCGGGCCGCCATGGTGACCTTGGCCACCCGGGATTTCTGGGTCGTGACGGCAGTCACCGAATAGGTTCCTGCGGGAAGGGCCAGAAACAGCGGAG